>JALYYH010000060.1 GCA_030946665.1 Gemmatimonadota bacterium | reverse complement strand
TGAGTGGAGATGTGCGCGTCGAGCGGGTGACTGGCAACGTCGAAGGCAACTCGGTGAGCGGAAACGTGCGCCTGATCGGCATACAGTCGAAGGATGTGCGCACCGAAACCGTCAGCGGCGACGTCGTCTACACGGGGAGCATCGATCCCGGCGGAAAGTACAGCTTCGAGTCGCACTCGGGCACTGTCCGACTCAACATTCCCCGCGGCGCTGGCGCGCAGTTCAGCGTCGAGACTTTCAGCGGTGACATCAGCACCGATTTCCCGGCGGTGGTCCTTCCGGCAGGCGGGCTGGGCAGGAGAAAAAACGGCCGCATGGAGTTCACGATTGGCGACGGAAGGGCACGAGTCACCGCGCAGACTTTCAGCGGGCGCATTGTGATCGATAGCGGTTCAGACTCAACCACCCGGAGAGATCGATGAATAGGACGAGATTGTTCGCGGCCCTCGCCGTCGTGCTGGCCGCACCGGTTCTAGGCGCGCAGCAGCAGTACGGACGCGACTCGGACGTTTGGCGCTGGGATGGTCGGGTAGAGTCGGGACATTGGATGAGCGTGTTCAATGTGAACGGCTCGGTCGATTTCGCGCCAAGCGCGGACAACATGGTTCACCTGCTCGCGGAGAAACGGTCGAACGGCCGTGACAAGGACGACATTCACTTTGAGGTCGTGCAGACCGGCGGCAACGTTACCATCTGCGCGATCTGGAATGACAACTCGCGCTGCGAGGATGGTGGATCGGAGTCACTTCATCGCAACGATCGCAACGAGACGCACTCGAATGTACGGATCACCGTGCAGGTCCCGCGCGCCATTCGGATCGGGGCGCACTCCGTCAATGGCGCAGTCTCGGTGCGCGACGTCGGCACTGAAGTGAAAGCCAACACGGTCAACGGCGGCGTGCGGGTTCGCAACGCCACGGGTCCAGTGCGGGCGACGACGGTCAATGGTGGCGTCGACGTAACCACTGCGGCCGGACCTGTAACGGCTGAAACTGTGAACGGTAACGTCGATGCGCGGATGTCCTCGCTGCAGGGCGACGACGACATGACGTTCAAGACGGTGAACGGCTCGGTCTCGATTTACGTTCCGGCGCGCTTCGACGCGAAATTCCGCTTCGACACCGTGCACGGAGGAATCGACAGCGACTTCCCGATGACGCTTTCAGGTCGCTGGGGTCCCCGTCACGCATCCGGTACGATCGGGAGCGGTGGGCGCGACATCAGAGCGAGCAGTGTCAACGGCAGCATCGAACTGAGAAAACAATAAGCCGGAAGAGCTGAAAAAAGGGGTGTTTCTCGCCAAGGTGGGGGTCAGTCTCCGCCTGGCGATGTTCGGAGGGGGAGCATCATTGTCGCCATCTTCACGCCCTGGGGTGTCACAGTGGGAGCGATCATGTCCCTGATCATTCTCATCTGCTGGTTCTGGCCGACTGTCCCGCCGGATTACGATATGCCGAGAAAGCGATGAAGCGGCGACCGGTCGCGGATGTTGCAGTGCTTTCGGATCACGGCTTTAGTCACCACGCGCCGATCTGGTGGGGCAACCTGCTGGTGATTTTCATCGAAGGCACTGCTTTCGCGATCCTGGCTGCGGCGTACTTCTACATTCGGCGCAACTTCGACACGTGGCCGCCTCGCACCCTGCTGCCCGACCTCGGCGTCTCGTCGCTCAATCTGCTCGTGATCGTGGTGAGCGCCGCACCGTTCTGGAATGCGGCGCGCCTTGCGTTTCGCCACGAGCGTCCACGAGTAGTCGGAGCATGGCTTGCGCTCGGCGTCCTGTTCGGCCTCGCGGCGATCGTGCTGCGCATTTTGGAGTTCCCGGCGCTGCATACGCGCTGGGACTCGAACGCATATGGCTCGATCACCTGGACGATTCTTGCCGTCCATTTCGCGCATCTGCTCGCCGGAACCATCGAGACGATGCCGATAGCGTTGGTGATGTTCGTCGGTCCCGTCGAGAAGAACCACTACGCGGATGCAACGGTGATGGCGGTGTACTGGTACTTCATCGTGATCTCGTGGGTGGCTCTCTACGCGATCGTCTTCATCGCGCCAAGGTTCATATGACGAATGGCTATGCGATCCGAACGTAGATCGGGTCGTCGCGAGCGGAATCAGGGCGAGCGCTTCGCTGCTCCGGTCAGACTCACCTCGATGTAATAGGACCGCTGCGAGCCCGGCTCGTAGAACTTTCCGCCCGCCGCGTTGACACTGACCGATGAGACATAGCGCCTGTTGAAGAGATTCTGAGCACCGAGAGTGATCTCGGCGCCTGACAGTCCAATCGATGCGATGCTAACCAGCCGTGCATCGACTATCGCGTAGCCCGGCGACCACTCGGAGTTGGCGTCGTTCACGACCATCCTGTCCGCGAACGCTGCCTCCGCGACGAGCACTCCGAGGAAGCTCCGAGCCGTTGCGCTCGCCTGGAGGGTGTGTCGAGGGATGCCCGGGATCTGATTGCCGGCATAATGCGCGGTGTCGACGGTGAAATCGACAAATCGGTAGCTCGCGTAGGTGTACGCGCCGCCCAGCTCGAGCGGTCCCGCGGTCAGTCCGGTGCCGAGCTCCACGCCACGCCGTGAGGTGCGTCCGGCGTTCCGAAAATACCGGCGACCGCCGCCACCCGGGACATCGTATGGAATCAGCTCGTCATGGACGGTCGTGGCAAAAAGCGCTGCGTTGTATTGCCATCCGGAGGATCTGACGCCCTTCACGCCAATCTCGTAAGTGACAGACCGCTGCGGCTTCAGGTCGCGGTTGATTCCTGCTGCCCCGCTTGGCTGGTTCCCCAGCTCCGTGGCCGTCGGAGTCTCAAACGCAGTTGAGATATTGGCGTACGCGCTCTCCAGCGGAGAAAGCCGGGCGAGCAATCCCGCCATTGGACTTATCGCGTCCAGAAGACGATTCCCCGAATCGTCGGGATTGGCCGCGGTAATCAACCGGTCTCTGACCTCGAAGCGGATCCGGTCGGCACGAGCAGCCGCTGTCATCGTGTATCGCTCGCCCAGTTGCAGCTCATCTCGGAGGTACGCCCCAGTCGAGGAGATGATCTCCCGCTGATTGAGCGTGACACTCCCTCGTTCCGTAGTCGGATTCGGGCATGTGAGGGTGGGAACGGTGATGGGCGTAATGTCGTTGCAGTTGGTGTAGTTGAGGCGCAGGTCGTTCTGCCGCTGGAGCTCCGCTCCTGCAGTCAACCGTTGATCCATGCCGAACAGGGAAAGCGGAAGTGATCCACGCACATTTCCCCCCGATGTCGTCCGCCCTACGTCCACAATGGCAAACGTCAGCGGGTTCGCCAGCGACCGCGTGCCGGCGTAAGCCGATGCCACTACCTCGCCGCGCGTGCCGATGCGACGCGTGGTGAACCCAACCTGGGACTGGGTGACGATTTTTCGCGCGGCTTTGCCAATCGAAAGAGGGTCGGCCATCCTCGGAGCGGAGTTGAATTGCCCGCGCGTCAACGCGCCTGGATTCTCCGCCAGCGGCGTGTTCACACCCAGCCATTCGACGGCGTACGAGCCCGCGCCTGCTTCGAGCGACAGACGCGCGAAACCGTTCGTCATGCGCTGCCGCGAGTAATCGCGATAGCCCTCACTCTCGGTTCTGGCAACGTTCCCCTGGTAGAGAAATCCTCCCGCACTTCCACCGGCCTTTCCCACGATACGCCGGGTTCCAAACGCACCCGTCGACAATCGCGTCTGCGCTGATACAGTGACGGGAAGAGGATCGCTGGTTCGAATGTCGACGACGCCCCCGCCGGCGTTTCCGTAGAGCGACGACGCGCTGCCGCGCATCACCTCCACGCGGCCGACAGATTCGAGGTCGAGGTAGTCCACCGGCGTCTGTCCGTCCGGAAGCGTAAGGGGAATGCCATCGCGGAGCACTCGAATTCCGCGGACACCGAACGCGGAGCGCGCACCGAACCCGCGGATGGAGATACGCGGATCCTGGGAAGGATTGTTTCGGTTGGAGACGGAGAGGCCCGGTACGAGCCACAGTGTCTCGCCAAGCGAGAGATGGCGCCCTCCGGGCCGGGTCGAGTCGGGAGTCTGCACACTGACTGCGAACGGAAGATCGAGCGGAGAACGGGTCCCGCGCCCGATCTCCACTACCACCGGCGCAAGTCGGGTGGCTGTGGTATCCTGCGCGCCGACCGGCGCAGCAATTAGCGCCAGAACCATTGCCTCGAGAGCGACCGCGCGCAGGTCGGCGAAATTCATCCTTCTATATACCGAGCCGGGACACCACGCTCAACTCGGCCCGGTGCCATACGCCGAGCTTATCCCTCGTCGAGGACTTTCCTGACGGTCTGGAGCAGAGCTTCTGAGGTAAAGGGCTTCTGAAGAAAACTCTTCGACGGCTCGATGAACCCGCGACGTATGATGTCGTCGTCCGTGTACCCGGACATGTACAGGGACTTAATGGTCGGACGGATTCCCGACAGCCGCTCCACCAGCCCTCGACCGTTCATGCCAGGCATCACGATGTCGGTCAGCACGAGATCGATCTGGCCCATCTCGCTCGACGCGATTTCCATCGCCTCGCGACCATGCTGCGCCGGAATCACGCGATACCCCTGCCTCTCGAGAATTCGCGAGGCCAAACCACGAACGGCTTCCTCGTCCTCGACGAGCAGAATTGTCTCGGAGCCGCGATTCGGAGTTTTCGCTGCTATGGATGGCTCTCCGCCCCCGCCAAAAGCCGCGGCAGCGCTCACCTCGGGGAAGTAAAGCTTGAGCGTGGTACCATGTCCGGGCTCACTGTATATCCAGACGTATCCGCCAGACTGTTTCACGATTCCGTAGACGGTGGCGAGACCAAGCCCAGTGCCCTTGCCGGCTTCCTTGGTGGTGAAGAATGGGTCGAACGCGTGCTCCCTGGTGTCCCGATTCATGCCGACGCCCGTATCGCCCACGGCTAACATCACGTACCGGCCGGATACCACGGGCGCGTGTTCGCTCGTATAGTTGTCGTCCAACTCGACGTTTCTCGTCTCGATGTTGATCCGCCCTCCCTGGGGCATGGCGTCCCGCGCATTGACCACCAGATTGACGAGCACCTGCTCGAGCTGTCCGGGGTCCGCCACGAGGTAGCCCCGTGCGCCGCACTGCGATGTGATAGAGATGTCCTCTCCGATCAGTCTGCGCAGCATCGGCTCGACGGTTCCAACGACCGAGTTCATGTCGAGCACGCGCGGCTGCAGGATCTGCTTGCGGCTGAAGGCGAGAAGCTGCCGCGTCAGTGACGACGCCCTCTCGGCGGCGCTCTTGATCTGCTTCACGTCATCGCTGCGGGGATCGGTGGGATCGAATCCCTCGAGGATTATCTCGGTGTTGAGCCGGATCACGGTGAGCAGATTGTTGAAATCATGGGCGATTCCGCCCGCGAGACGCCCCACCGCGTCCATCTTCTGCGATTGACGGAACTGTTCCTCGAGATTTCGGCGCTCGGTGAGGTCGATGGAGACGCGGACGAACCCGAGCACGCGGCCCCGCTCGTCCAGCACTGGTGACATTGTGAGGAGAGCGGGGAACGGCTTGCCAGTTTTGCCCTGAACCAGAAATTCGCCCGTCCAGCTTTCGCCGGCCGCCCCGCGCACGTCGATCTCCGCCCCGTGCTCGCGGAGAAAGGGTGACGGCGTCAGCTCCTGAATGGGTTTGCCGACTGCCTCTTGAGCCGCCCAGCCATAGAGATTCTCGGCAAACTTGTTCCAGAAAATCACAATGCCGTCCGGATCGGTTGCCACGACGGCCTGCTCGACGGCGTTGAGCAGCTGCGCCTGGAATCTTATCGCCGCTTCGGACCGCGTCCGTTCCGTGACATCCGTCATGGCGCCGATCATTCGCAGTGGCGCGCCAGTATTGTCACGCGCGACGTAGCCGCGATCCGTCACGTTCGCATAGCTGCCGTTGGCGCGCAGATAGCGATACTGGTCGCTCCAGTTCGTGGCGCCGTGATCGAGCACGCCCTGAAGACCGGCGATCACACGATCCCGGTCCTCCGGGTGTAAATGATCTTGCCACCACTTTATCTCGGGGTAGATCTGGTTTTGCTTGTGCCCGAACACGGTCTCCACCGAGTCGTTCCAGACGAGAGCGTTGGTCTTGATGTTCCAGTCCCAGATTACGTCGGTCGTAGCCTTGGCGACAAACCTCAGGCGTTCGTCGGTGCTTCTCACGGCACGCTCGGCTTGGCGCTGGTCCGTCACATCGACCACGATCGCGACCGCGGCTACCACCTTTCCGTTGCCATCGACGACCGGGGCGGAGCTCATACGGATGAATCCGTCGCTCCCGTCGCCGCGTTGAATTCGTATCTCTTCGCCGCGAACTGGTTCGCTGCTGACTACCGTCCGGGCTAGCGGCCACTCGAGAGGCAAATAAATGTCGCCATTGGCGTGAAATCCGACCCACTCGCGGTAGCTGTGAAGGTCAGGCGCCGGCTTGAAGGAGGTCCGGAAGATCTCCGTCATCTGGGCGTTGACTGACACGAGCCGGCCCGACGGAACCTCCGCTACGACCACCCCCACCGGCATTTGCTGCTGTACGGCATGGGCCAGAGTGCGCTCGGCGACGAGTCGGAGGTGAGTGTCGTGCGCCGTTCGCTCTGCGACTCGTCTCTGGATCTCTGATATGACTGCTGATCCCAGCGCGGTCAGGGTGTCCATGTCCCGCGCGCTCCACTGCCGCGGCTGATCGGCCATTGCGCAGAGGACGCCCAGCACTTGTCCGTCGTCGTTGATGAGGGGAACGCCAGCGTACGCCTTTGCCCTGATCTGACGCGCGCCGGACAGCGGTTCTTTCGCGGCGTCCGGCACGACGATCGCGTCGCCGCGAGCGACCACGTCCTGGCAGAAACAGACGTTGAGCGAGCTCCAGCCCGGCGAGAGCGTCCCTCCGGGCGAAGACACACTCTTGAAATACTGGCGCTCCGATTCTACGAGCGAGATGGCTACGGTGGGGACGCCAAGTATTTGCGCGGCAAGACGCGTAAAAGCGTCGAAGCGCTCGTCTTCCGCAGTTTCGAGCAGCCCGGTGTTGTGAAGAGCCGCGAGCCTGGCCGGGCTGGTTAAAGCTTGAAGGTTGGGCAATGACCGGGGAAATGAGTAAAAACGTACTCTATTAGACGAACGAGTTCGCCTTATAGCCACTCGTTTTCACTCATTCCTCGTATTCATCCGATGCCTGCACCCAGAGGAACGATTGGATGTCTATCATGCCGCGTGGACGGAGGTCGCCCAGGTCACGCGCTACGTCTCGCGATCAGTACGGACGGATGGCCTTTGCACCACCGGACGGGGTCCGGCGCGACCTGGCCAGCGGAAGCACGAGCGAGAATACTGAGCCCTTTCCCAGCTGGCTGCTCAGCGTGATCTCGGCTCCCATCCCGCGAGCCAGACCTCGACTGATGGCCAGCCCGAGCCCGGTGCCCTCGGTGGTTCGGGTAAGTCCGCGATCCAGCTGCACAAATGGCTCGAACACCGCCTCCAGCTTTTCGGGGGGAATTCCCGGCCCGTCATCTTCGACGCTGATCGAAACGGTTTTCTCCCGTGTGGCGCACGATACTTTGATGCGGCCGCCTGCGGGAGTGAACTTCACGGCGTTGGAGAGCAGGTTGATCATTATCTGGCGCAGCTTGTCCGGATCAGTGCGGGTGAACACTCCGCCGGGAGGCATGTCGCACACGTAGTTGAGCGCTTTCGCGCGAGCAAGCGAGCTCACCACCGCGTCGAGATCGGCGATGACTGCACGCAGCGGGACGTCGATGACATCGTACTTCACTTCAGTCGCTTCCAGCCTGGTGAAGTTCAGGATGTCGTTGATGATCCTGAGCAGATGCTCCTGGCTGCGTTTGATGCGCTGTAGATCTGATCTCTGCGCGTCGGTGAGGGGTCCACGCAGCTCCATCTCGAGCAGGTCGACGTAGCCACCAATTGAATTGAGCGGGGTTCTCAACTCGTGGCTCATTACCGCCAGGAATTCGGCCTTGGCGCGATTGGCGGCGTCGGCTGCTTCCCATGCCTTCCTGGCTTCGCTCATGGCACTGCGAAGCTCCTCGTTGGTCAGAGCAAGCTCGTGAGCCAGCTCGCGCGCCTCGGTCGTCTGATGCTCTAGTTGGCGCGCCTGGCTTTGGAGGAGCTGGTTGCTCTCTTCGAGGGCGACCAAGCGCGCAGCCGCAACCTCACGCTGGCGTGACAATCTCACAGCGCGAATGACGGCACTAACCTTCGAGAACGTGAATGGCATTTCGCGCCCGCAATCCGGGTCACTCCAGGGACGATTGTTTTTGGGGCTTCGAGACAGCTTCTGACGATGGGGAGGGCGGGAGCCGCCAACGACAAAGCCAACGCAGATTTGTGATATCACGCCGGTAATCGCCGAGTGCGTGACTCGATTGAGCCCCCGGTGTATCTTGAAGGCCAGGTGGGACCCGGTAGCTCAGTTGGTAGAGCAACGGACTTTTAATCCGTAGGTCGTGGGTTCGAAACCCACCCGGGTCATTGAGTTAGGCTCTGATCAGTTCTCCATCAGGCCGTTGCAATTCAACCCGCTCGCGGAGGCTCCGGCTAGCGATTCCTCCGGTACTCGAGGCGAGTGGCTACTACCGCGCGGTCGGATGTCACGGTGAGTCCTCGTCCGAATGAAGCAGCCATTCCCCACTGCTCCGAAATCAGCTTCTCGATCGCTACAAAGACCTGGTGCTTCTGCTCCGACCGCGGGTCGAAACGAGATGTCGGGCCCAACGAGCTGTAATACTCGAGCGACGCTGACCCCGCTTCCCCAAAGCCGTAGCTGATCCTGCCGCGTGGCTCGAACTCAAACGGGTGAGCTGCAGGTCCGCTGAGGCTGCGCTCGAACGCTGGATTCGCCACGACCGCAATAGAACCCCACGTTTTCCCTATCATCGGCGAGAGCTCGTACGTCCACCGATTCTCTGCAAATCCGGGTCGCGCGTAACCAACTTCCTGAGTCAGTCCGAATTCAACGGGCAAGTTCCAGTCGACTGGCGCGGACGCCGTCATGCGAATGCGATTGCCAACATACGACTCACCCACGTTTGGTCGGTGGGCGGCCAGAAAATAAATGCTCGCTTCGAGCCAGTTCGTGAGCCCGGTACCGATCTCCAAGCTGGATCGCAGCATCTGGGCGGTTGGGAACAGTCCTGCATCGATCTGCTTCGGACCCGAAGCGACAAAATTCGTGTTCAGCTCAAATTCAGTCGTTCCCGGTTTTGTAAGCTGGGCATCGTATACCTCGAACTCATAACCCCGTTGCGCCTCAGCCACCGATAATGGGCTGCCTAGCGAAACCGCCAGTGATATCAACAAGTAAACTCTTCTCATGTCTCCGCTCGATGAGAGCTGCGAGGAACTAGCGGAAACCTAATTGTAGATTTTTAACCCGACAAGCGGTATCGGGATTAATCTCGGCACTTTGGAGTGCCGGTTTCCGGGACCGAGCACGCGACTGAATTTCGCCGGTTAGCCCCGCGGCTGGCTCGCATTGTGTGCCGACTCTGTGCCAAACTCACCCAGACCGGGGGGACTCAGACAGACGGGTCCGCACAAGCTTGCGGATTCGCCTGGGGAATAATGATCTTAGCCGATGTAGATGGAACGCAGCTGATATGTGGGTGATGACTTTTAATCCGTACGTCGTGCGTTCGAAACCCACCCGGGTCATTGATGCCAAAAAAGACCACGAGACAGACGGACGTGTCCCGCGCACTCAACGCTTTGCGGAAAATGGTGCGTGGGCTTCGGTCTGTCGCGGAGACCGTCGAGCGCAGCGTCAGAATCAGTGCTGCGCAACTGTTCGTTCTCAGCGAGCTGGCACAAGTCCCGGATCAGTCAGTCAAGGAGCTCGCCGTGGTCACGATGACGACCCACAGCACCGTGTCGGAAGTCGTCGGACAGCTCATTTCAAAGGGCCTGGTCACGCGGACAACGGATGCGCTCGATGGCCGCCGCGCGCTGCTTCGCGTCACACGACAGGGGACCAATCTCCTCAGGAAAGCACCGCGGGCGATTCAGGAAGACCTGGTCGACGGATTCGCCACGCTGCGACCGGCCGAACGGCGCGCCCTTGCCAGCGGACTCGAGAAATGGCTGGCGGCCTCGGGGCTTTCCGGAGTGCCCTCGACAATGCTCTTCGAGAGGCCGCTGCTACGCGACACGAAGACGCGATCGAAGGGGCGTAAGCGTTCCTCGTCGTAATTTCCCGGGTGACGTCCCCGTCGTCAGCTGTAAATGAAAAAGGGAACGTCGCGAAGACGTCCCCTTTTTCATCCAACCGCTTTCACCTGTTTGAGGTGCATTTGATAGACGATTCTCTCCGTGGCAGGGCAACAGAAACGCGTCGGTGCCGACGCATTTGGCGGTGGCTCGACCCGAGTTAGGGCGCCTTTTCGGGCATCGGCGAAAGCTGAATGCCGTTTTCGGCCTTCCGCATCATCGATACGAAGGCCGTTGCGGCATCCGGCTCGAACTCGGTTCCGGCGCGCTCCTCAATGTAGGTGAGCGCGCGTGCCGATTCCCAGGCATCCCGATACGGGCGCCGGGTACGGAGTGCGTCGTAGACGTCGCAGACGTGCACTAGCAGGCTCGCTTTGTGGCAATCCCGCTGGTAATGGCGGTTCGGATAGCCTTGCCCGTTGATCATGATGTGGTGCTCGTGCGCGACCGCCGCTGCGAGGTCGAGGCGACGCCCGCTGTCTATTATCAGCTTCGCCCCATCCGTCGGATGCTGCTGCATCACCATCCGTTCCTGGTCAGTGAGCTTGCCTGGCTTGTTCAGGATGTCCTGCGGAACATTCACTTTTCCCAGATCGTGCAGGAGCCCGGCAATCCCGAATGTGCGCACGTCCTGCCCCGCCAGGCCCAGTGACTCGGTGAGCGCCATCGTCAGCACGGAGACGTTGAGCGAATGCGTGGTGGTGTATTCGTCGAACTCCTTGAGCTGAAGCAGCGGGAGAATCATCTCCTGGTCTCCGTGCATCGCCATGGACAGTGAGCGTACTACAGCCTCCGCCTCGGCCAGCGGTAGCTTGCCGCGGGCCTGCACTTCTCTGTGCATCGACTGGATCGACGCCGCCTCTTCGCCGAGTGAGTACGAGATCGTGGCCACCGGCACGTGAGCCTCGAGACTCTCCTGGATCGCTTTCGTCTCTCCGCGGATCCCGAGAGTCCCAACCTTGATTCCGGTCGATCGCGTCGGCCGCGCTTCGGCCGTATCGATCACGGAGAGGGTGATCCTAGCCATCATTTCTTCGAGGAATTCCTCGTACTCCTCGCGCGTGACGTTGCTCGCGAGCTCCATGCGCTGCACGCCGGCCCGCGCCAATCGAGTTCCCCACTCCCAGTCGCCCAGCTCGCGAAGGGCCGTTTCCCCATAAATGGTTTCCTCGCCGAGAAAGGAGAAGCGAGGAATAGGGTTGACCTGCTGAAGCTCCTGCAGGCAGGTGTACGAGCGATCTACCGCCCTCTCGCGGGCCGGATGACCGTCGTTGTACAACGCCATCGTCGAGACCGCCTGGCCGAACGATACCAGGAAGCGGATCGGGTCACTCATGTGCGTTTCGCCACGTCGGGTTCTACAGAACGTCTGCGGGTCACCTTGGCACGGACCACGGAATCTTTGCTCTGTTCCGCGAGGCTGATCGCTGTGGCCGCAGCAGGATCGTCGCCCCATCCCGCCGCGACCACCGCAAGGGCGGCGAGCATTTCCGGCGTTGATGGCCGGAGTTTCGGTCGGTGGGCCCAGCGGGTTTCACTCACCACATAGCCGAGCAGCCATTCCAGCGTCCCCGTAATGCGCTGTTGCGCGATAACCCGGATTCCCATTGTCCGCAGCTGCGCATTGAGCTCGCCTCGATCCACTCGCCGTTTGATGAGTTCGGTGGCACCAGCCGGACACTTTTCCTGAGCCGCCGTCAATCCCACGAAGACGACTCTGTCGTCCTCGTCCGCCAGGGCGGCGAGTGCGGCAACATCGCGGACTGACGGGTCGCGCAGCAGGAGTCTCACTGCCTCACGCCGGACCAAGGCGTCAGGGCTGACGAGGTAATCGCCAGCAGAAAAGTTTGCCGGCAGCGCACCGAGGCGCCCGAGGAAGGCGAGAAGCTCGCGCTGCACGAGGGTGGGCGCGCGCGGGATTCGCTCGGAGACCGCCCCCCAAACTCCGTCGCCGAGCGACTGAAGGATGTCGTAGAAATGGGTACGAATCTTCGCATCCTCGTCGTACGCGATCGCGGCATCGATGAGCGATGGCGCTGCGGACAATCCCATTCTTCGTGAAAAGCGTCCGACCAGCGACAAGTCGACGCGCTGCTGATCCAGCAGAGTGTCGAGAACACGGCCAGCGATGAGGAAGTCCCATACCGGCGCCGCGGCATCGGCACTGGGGGCGCGCTCCACCAGATCAAGGAGCACCCCCGCACGCCCTGAGTTGCACAACCCCGCCATCGCCGCGTGGACTTGAGGCCCCATCGCGCCCACCTCGATCGCGATCTGCACCATGCGCTCGGGCTCGCATTCCGTCGGGATTGCATCAACCGCGGTGGGCACTGGCTCGTTCCTCGAGCCCGACATGTTCTCCAACACCTTGCGGTAAGCTTCCGGATTTGGATCATCGAGACTCCAGTCGTCGACGAGGCGTCGCATCACGTCGCGGACGGTTGGATCGGTTTTCTGTCGCGGACCGCCGCTCGACGGATGGTGCCCAAGCTTGGAAAGCATGCGGAGCATCGAGTGCGAGACGGTCTGGCCCTCGGCGGCCGACGCGGCTTTGACCAGATCGATCACGGCCTCTACTGTGATACCCTGCGAGGCGTCGAGAAGAAACTTTCTCCGTTGTGCCTTATCGCCTCCCATCTCCAGGAGCTTCTCCAGGGTGGATTCCTTCAAGGATCCCACCAGTCGCGAGACGCGGCGCTGCAAACCAACTGCCTCCGGACCGTCAGAAGTCCTCAGTTCCTCTCCGATCTGGAGCAGGTAGCCGACGATCACCTGATCGTATGCTTCCTCACGCTGATGTTCATCGATCGCGCGCGCGACAGTTGCCGGCTCGAGCTCGTTGGAGTCGTCGGACTCATCTTTGCGAACGACGGGAGAAGCGGAGGTATCGGAGACCAGAGCAGCCCGCGCGAGTCCGATCCAGAGCTGCGTCGCGCGGCTGGAGGCCATCTGATCCGGCCCCGCCGGCTCGCCACTACCGTCATCTTCGATGAGCTGAAGCCGGTCATAGGTGAGCGGGAAGAACCGGACGTGCTCCCACATCTTGCCGATGCGATCGAGGTCGTGGCCGATCGGTTTTTCGGTTCTGATCGGATCGAGCGCGAGAGCAGCGAGCGCGTCCGCGAGCTCCCCGCGAGTCATGCCTCGAAGAAACTTGACTGCGCCGACGTGGTGCTTGTGCAGCCTCTGGGCGAGCTCTTTCAGAACCGGATTGTGGGGATCCGTCGCGACGCCCTCGATTATGAGCTGTCTCCGCGCGACTCCGATCGAGAGCGAATCGCGCTGTTCGTCGAAGAGAAGGGCGAGACGGTTGGCAACCGAGTCGATGGCGAGGTCGAGAAGGGGATGCTTGCTCGGATAGATCGCGTGCTTATTGAGCGTGATCGAGAGCTCGACGAGAAAATCGGCGAGCTCGCGCGATAACGTCGCGACCGC
>JALYYH010000052.1 GCA_030946665.1 Gemmatimonadota bacterium | reverse complement strand
TTCCAGGTCCAGAGGCAGCCCGCGAATTCAGATTCATTCGATCGTCTGCTGCGGTTCCCACGTTCCTTGTAGTGTTGGTCGACGTGTAAGACTCGCGCACGACTGTACGATCGCGGCCGCGAAAGAGCGCGAACAGTGCGAGAAGGACCAGCACGACCACCGCGAAAATGCCCAGCATACCGCCCGGGAAGGTCCGAGTGGTTGCGGTCGTAGTGGTTACGTCGGTCGCAGTGCTCGTCGTTCCGGTCGTGGTGGTCGGTGCGTTGGCGGCGTCACTCGGAGTGCCCGGCTGCGTTGCGGCGCCGGCCGTCGATTGCGCATTCACGGTGCCGGCCGCAGTCGGAGCGGCGGTGGTCGGCGTGTTTGGGTTCTGACCGTAGCTCGTGACGGCGAACAGGCACAATGTCGCACCCGCGAGCCCGGCCATCATTCTGAAGCGTGAGTTGTGCATGGTTTACCCTCGAAAAAAGGAGTGTTCCTGATTCCTGTTCAAAGCACGTCTCACGCCATCGCGAACGACGAACGCGGAATAGATGAGGTTGCTGCAGAGCTCGATTTGGATTACAAACGGCGCCCCAGCGTCGGCGCGACCTCAACGGGAGTTAACCGTCGCTCTCAGCGGCTTCAAAGTTAGCCTTGACAAGCAGAGTAGACATGCTGATTCTTCAGCACCGGATGCTGACATTTCAGCATAGGGTGCGGTGGCCTTTAGTCCCCGCTCTTTGCTCAGCGGAACAGAGGTCTCTGTGCGCCCGAAGACGACATTGCTGCGATTGACGTCGCTGGTATCGCTGACCGCATCCCTTGTCAGCGCTCAGGATGCTGGAAACTCACAGGTGCCGGTCTTCTGGAAATACCTTGATCCCGCGGGATGGCCTGTCGGTTCGCTCAGGTATTCCAACGCTGATTCTGTCGGGAGAGCTCGACCCCTGGATTCCACCGACCTGGGGACGCATGTTGCTCCCGAACCTGCCGAATGCGCAGATGGTCGAGGTTGGAGGGAGAAGCCACACGCCCGGTTTCAGCGCATGCAGCGATAGGATGATCGCGCGATTCGTCGACGCACCTGACGAGAGCGCGTTCGACCAATGTGCCGCAAAGGACGCCGGCGTGCTATTTGGAAAGTAAGGATCTAAAATTCGGCTGCATGAACCCAAAGAACTCACAATTTGCGGGTGATTCTCGGCGCCCTCATCACCGACCGTCTTCACGGCTTCGCGTTACAAGCGCGAAAGCTTCCCGAGTGAGTACCGGAAGGTTCCCAGCTTCGCCTCGGTCTCCATTCGCCCCGAATAGTGACCTGCAAACCGAATCCGGATCGACTTGACCGGAGGACGACCCATCGGCCGACCGGGTCCGCGATTAAACTGCTTGGTACTGAGGAGACCGTCATGACAAGGCCAAAAAATCCAGACCCCGATCGCCGCCGAACGCCGACTGTCCCCCGACGCAAAGTCAGTGCTAAAACGGCCGGTGTGAGCACTGAAACGGCTGGCGTCGGCAAGGACGGCGCACGCGCGGAGGCTTTGCTGACAACGGGTGCCTTGCAGAGCGCCATTTTCAATAGCGCCAACTTCTCGAGCATCGCCACCGACGCTAAGGGCGTCATACAGATTTTCAACGTCGGCGCCGAGCGGATGCTCGGCTACGCAGCTGCCGAAGTGATGAACAAGATCACGCCCGCCGATATTTCAGATCCGCAGGAAGTAATCGCGCGCGCAAAGGCTCTTAGCGTCGAGCTCGGAACCCCGATTACACCGGGATTTGAGGCATTGGTGTTCAAGGCTTCGCGCGGAATCGAAGACATCTACGAGCTGACCTATATCCGTAAGGATGGGAGCCGCTTTCCGGCCGTGGTGTCCGTCACCGCACTTCGCGACTCGCAGGATACGATCATTGGCTACCTGCTTATCGGCACCGATAACACGGCTCGCCAGCTAGTCGAAGAGGAGCGGAAGAAGCTCGATCAGCGGCTGCGCGATCAGCACTTCTATACACGTTCGCTCATCGAATCCAACATCGATGCAATAATGACCACCGACCCGCGCGGCATCATCACCGACGTCAACAAGCAAATGGAAGCGCTCACTGGATGTACGCGAGACGAGCTGATCGGCGCGCCCTTCAAGAATTACTTCACCGATCCGAATCGCGCTGAGGCGGCTATCAACCAAGTGCTGAATGAAGGGAACGTGACGAACTACGAGCTAACAGCGCGCGCCAGGGACGGCACGCTAACGGTGGTATCCTACAACGCCACTACGTTCCACGACCGGGACCGCCGGCTGCAGGGAGTGTTTGCGTCGGCGCGGGACATGACCGAGCTCAAGCGCATCGAGCAAGCCTTGCAGCAGAAAAATGTCGAGCTGGAAGAGGCGAGCCGCATGAAGTCGGAATTCCTCGCCAACATGTCACATGAGTTGAGGACGCCACTAAACGCGATTATCGGTTTCTCCGAGGTACTCCGGGACGGCCTGATTGGCGAGATGAGCGAGCAGCAACGAAGGTTCATTGGCGATATCTTCAGCAGCGGCAAGCACCTGCTCTCGCTCATTAACGACATCCTCGATCTGTCCAAGGTCGAAGCCGGCCAGATGATGTTGGACATTGAGTCCGTGCAGCTCACTTCGCTGTTCGCGAACAGCCTCTCCATCATCAGGGAAAAAGCCGCCAGCCGCCGGGTGGAGCTCGCAATAGACGCTAAGGACGTCGACTCGATCCAAGCGGACGCGCGCAAGGTTAAACAGATCGTGTACAACCTGCTGTCGAACGCGGTCAAGTTCGCGACCGAGGGTGGCCAAGTGACAATACACGCAAGCCGCGTCCCGCGAGCCGAAGTCGGCGAGCTACGCGCCGCCGGGTTTGGCCGAGCCTTCCCGCTGGCGGACAGCGAGTTCACGGAATTCCTGAAGATCAGTGTTACTGACATCGGTATCGGCATCTCGCAGGCAAACCTGGCCCGACTGTTCACGCCGTTCAGTCAGATCGATAGCAGTCTCTCACGAAAATTCGAGGGGACTGGGCTTGGGTTGGCAATGGTGAAGCTTCTTACTGAGCTGCACGGCGGTGCGGTGGCGGTGGAGAGTACTGTAGGCCAAGGCTCTTGCTTCACGGTCTGGTTACCGTTCCGCCCGCGGGAAGAGGTCCGGCGAACCCCGCCCAGGGCGCTGACTCCCATCCCCGTCACGGTGCTGACAGGAGGGCGCACGGCGCTGGTGGTAGAGGACGACTTTAAGTCCGCTGATCTGATCCGCGTACAGTTGGAGGCGGAGGGCTTTACGGTGCTGCACGCCGCCTCTGCAGAGACCGCGCTGGCTCTCGCCGCGCAGCAGCCTCTGTCGCTTATCACCCTCGATATCATGCTCCCCAATATGGACGGCTGGGAATTCCTGAATCGCCTCAAGCAGATGCCGGCCCTAAATCAGATCCCGGTCGTCATCATTTCGATCGTTGCGGATCCGAGCAAGGGTTTTGCTCTCGGTGCCGCGGCAGTGATGCAGAAGCCAATATCCCGAAAGGAGCTGTACGAGTCGCTCAATACGCTAGGTCTGTTGCCGCTCTCTGACGCCGGGACGCTCAAAGTTCTGGTGGTCGATGACGAGCCCAAGGCGGTGGAGCTGATCGCGGTCCGCCTCATGGGCCTGGCCACCACGGTGTTGCGCGCGTCCGGAGGCCGCGAGGGGATCGATGTCGCGCGCCGGGAGCTCCCCGATTTGATAATACTGGATCTCATGATGCCGGAGGTGAACGGCTTTGACGTGGTCGCGGCCCTCCACGAACGACCCGCCACGGCACGCATTCCGATTCTGGTGGTCACGGCGAAAAAGGTCACGGCTCAAGACCGGTCCAGGTTGAAAGGGTACGTAACGACGATTATGGAGAAAGCTAACTTCGACCGTGACCACTTTATCGCCGAAGTTCGGCGGGCCATGGCGGGGCGGCGGGTGGTGGGCTGAATGGCGACAGTCCTGCTCGTCGAGGATAACCCCGCTAACATGGCGCTTGCGACGTTTTTGCTGCAATCCGTGGGACACTTGGTGCTTACCGCGAAGGACGCAGAGGCCGCGCTGACGTTGGCGCGTGGAAAGCATCCTGAGCTCATCCTCATGGATATCCAGCTTCCAGGGATGGATGGGCTCGAGGCAACCGCGTTATTAAAACGGGATGAAGCGACGCGCAAGATTCCGGTGATTGCCCTTACCGCCCTGGCGATGAAAGGCGACGAGGATCGGATTCGAGCCGCCGGGTGCGACGGCTATATAGCCAAGCCACTGGCGTACAAAGACTTTCTGGCAACCATTTCCGCCGTGTTGGCGAGGGCGCCGCTGTAAGGCAATGCCCAAAAAATCGGGCTGCAGGCGGCGTCAGGCGTCGAGAAGGCTCAGCCGATCAAGACGCCTTGTCCGATTCCATAGGGGAAATGTCTTGCTCCGTCTGAATCTGCCAGCCGCGATGTCCGACTTTGGCAGACCAAACGTCGCAAGAACGTCGTATCGCTTCATTTCATTTTTCCCCATCGGCTTATCTCGTCGTGGCTGATGACATCCATGATCCATGCCGTATCTCCGATTGGGAGAATGACAATGCGGTCACCCGAGTTGACCCTTGCCTCCCAGAACTTGTTGTTGGGTCTGATAGGCTTCAGGTGGAGGCCAGGAAGCAGCGGGTCCTGAATCAGTTGCTCCAGCGCGTCAGAACACTGCGCCTGAGACACCGCGTCGAGACGGCGAAAGCTCTTTTCGAACCGCCGAGTTAATTCAAGTGAAGCGAAGGGGCGAGCGCGTCCGCTCACTAAATCAGGTGCCTCCGCCCTTCTTTTCTACTTTGGCGAGATGAGCCCGCACGTCAGCCTTCTTCGTGATGCGAGTGGAACGGCCCGCGCTAATGTCATTCAGCGCCTCGCTGATCCTTTCCTGCATTTCTGGGTTTGCGAACCAGACCTGGTCGCGAGGGATCAGAGCGAGCGGCACGAGCTCGGCCGTCCCGTTTGCAGATAGCTCGACGCCGATCTCATCTCCTTCCTCAATGCCAAGATGCCGGCGTACCGCCTCAGGCAGGGTTACGCGCCCCTTATTTCCGACGACAATGGATACTCCCATAACTCCTCCAAGTCCCGCCCTTTGTGGTACAGTGGGAAAGTGGGCCTGTTCCGCAGTTTGTCAAGAAGACGCTTCCAAAGGGTAGACAGTAACCCGAAGGAGTCCCGTAGCTCGGCAGCGGCTATACCATAACCCTCAGCTCCACCGACCGTTCCCGCTTACAATCCAAGTAGGAATGCCGATGGCGCCGAAGCCGAGCACACCATCCTATCCTCCGCTGAGAGGGCGTCATCTCAAATGGGGTTCAAGAAGGGTGAAGCGGCGACGGAAGCTCGCCTCACGCTTTATAGGCAGCTTAGACGAGCACGAAACGGGCTCCAGAAGTTCCTACTCGCCTCCCGTTCGCTAATAGCTCCCTTAGCGAGTCGCGCATTTGAGAAAATCCTACTCACTTCCAGGAACACTTTGGGCATACGAGTGGACACTACGAGTGGGAGCAGCATCCGCGATCTACCGGCGAAAATCGGCCAGCATCTTGAGCCTAGGTCACGCCGGTCAATGCCTCAAATACCTAACCGCGCTAAATCGCAGCTCGGTCCTAAACTCCCCGAAGTCGCGCGCGACCGGGACGATGTCGATCGGACCTCGCACGCGGTTCCATGCATATTCTAAGTGGAGGCTGGCAAGCTTATGTGCCCCGGGTAGGTTGAAGTTCACCCCTGTCCGTATCGCATGTTGGACAGCGGCTCCAGTTCCATGCTCTCGGTCGAGCCGCACAGCATCGTAGCGAACGAACGGGTCGAGATCGCCTGTGCGTTCAGAGTCGAAGGCCGACACTTGTAGCTGCACATACCCGCCGGCGACATCAGTCAGGGTGCGCGAGAAATCGGAGAATATGGCCTCGCTGTCAAAAGTATACGCATGTCGTCCTACAAATCCGCCGTACATTCCGTCGGCTTCGAACGACAGCTTGTTGCCAGTTGCCTTTGTTCCGCCGAGAGCTTCCTCGCCGATCGCTGACGCGAGTGTGAAAGTGCGGTCCGTTATCCCCCTGGTGTAGTCAGCACCGACACCTACTGATAAATGGCGTTGGTTGACCATGTCGTTGACCACTGCGGCGGCGAACTTCGTCGCTAGTGAATTTCCGATGTGAAATCGCGGTGCGGGAGTGTTCAACGACCCGCGATTATCCTGTGCGGAGAAGGCGAGAGAGTAAGGGCCGAAAGCTCGCCGCAACTGCAATCCCCATTGGGTTCCAAAACTGTTGACGCTACCGTGTTCTTCGAGGATAAGTGCACGGTTTATCGTCGGCAGGTTGCCGGACGAGAGGTTGTCCTCGTGGGAGAGTATGTGTGTATTCTCGCCAGCAATCACCCGAAACCGGCTTTCGTCCTCGCGACTTTCCAAAGCCAGATAAAGATTCTCGAATACTTGCGACGATCGGCCGGTACGAAAAAAGTTGTTGTCGGTTAGGTCCACCTCGTATACGGCAGCGGGCCGTAACAACGTGGTTATGCGGGGAAAGTCAAACTCCATTCCCTGGCGAACACGTCGCCAAGCATCGGCCGAAATCACCCGAGAGTGTGGCCCCCAATAGCGCTCCGCGTAGCCCCACGAAGCCCAACGGAAATCCCCACGCTCGTAAACGACACCCGCATCAGGATCGTGGCGCCAATTTCCGGCCGGCTTAATGGTTTGTGATGTATCTGGATTCAAAGCCTGGGCGAGAGGCCGTCTCCACGCGACTTTCTGCGATGATCGCGACACATATAAAAAGAACTAGGCATCGGCATCTTTCAGCCTGACCGCGTCTCGGCATTGTCCTCTTATTTGCTAGGAAGTGCGCCAGGTGAATCACTTGCGCCAGATTCAATGGAGGGGCGCAGGGATCTCGGCTGCTTTGGGCGATGTTGTCGTGGCGGAGGTTGTCGGAGCTGCCATCGCACGCGAAACACTATACCCGTCAAAACGACGAGAATGCAGAATTCCACGAAGACCTTCTCGGCGTCGAACGGATCAAATGGCGCATCCTTCAGGTTGGGATCGGTTAATAATGCGTGGACGGCGTAGAGAACGAAAAGTCCATATGTTCCGAAGTGAAGCGGCTTCCAAATTTTTCGACCGATTTCCAATCGGAAATAAGAGCTGGTCACCGTGAAGATGAGCACGTAGAGCGCGAGAGCCCCCAGCGTGTTCACGTATGGTTGTTTGGGGGCGTTTACAGGATACACAACATCCACAATGTGAAAATGAGCGGTTGTTGAGAAGAGGATCAGCACAGGATGAACTAGACTCACGGCTAGGGCGGTGTATCCCGTCCAGTTGTGGAGTTTGAGCGTATTCACTCGCCGACGGGGCCAGTTCCGCACCGGATTGTACTTGGTCGATAAGAGCAACCCGAAGAGAATATTCAGGGTTAGCAGCGAGATGGCGGCCAGGCCGAAATAGCTGGAGAGATTGAGCGCGGTCATCGACTTCTCTTCAGTCGCCGGGTTAACTCGGGCATACGAAAAGCTAACAGGCCGCGTCTCTATGCCAGATGCTTTACTTCCCCACGTGAGAGTCGCAGCAAATGCGCTGCGCCAAATTGCCGAGATCGCCTCGCATTAGCGGCCCACTTTACTTCCGTTCGACCGCTTCCGATGGCCGCCGCTGGCGATTTCTCGCCTGGCATGCGCTGACAATCACAGACGGATCGGAAGCACGCGGAGGCGAGTCCGTTTGAACCTCACTGGACGTTCGGCATGTGCAATAACTGCAGTTTGACGGCCTTCCGAGGAGCGCCAAGCATCGGCGCCGGTGCCCGTGCCGGATACGCCGGTCGTCGATGGTACGGTAGAATATCGGATCTCACAGGGCTGACAGCGCGATCCGCCGTCTCGGCATGGGCCGGGATGTCGTTTCTTTCCCGGAGATAAAACGAGATCCAATTGGAAACCTACGAAGAGAAACTGGCGAGGGGATGCGGCCCACTCGTCAAAAGGATCGGAATGTGTTCCGGTACGCACAAACGTGATCTAGCCGGCCTCCGTCCGGTAAATCAATAGCCAGTCCGCCTCGAGGTGGCCCTCCCTGAAATCCTTCCACTCTCGGCAAACGGGTAATCAAACAGGCAACGCCTTTTCGCCTGCTCGCGTAACTCGTTGTAAATCAATCGGGACGGCGGGATTTGAACCCGCGACCCCCTGAACCCCATTCAGGTGCGCTACCGGGCTGCGCTACGTCCCGTTTACCCTCTCTAACCCGAGAGAAACAGACTGGGGAGTATAGTACCTAGCGGCATTCGCTACAACCCAACCAATACGCGGCTGAGGCGGTAGACGCAGAATAGCTTTTTGCATCTTCCTTTGGGATCATCACGTGCACGTAAAGCCGAATCGACCGCCGCCGCATCAGCCTGAGATGATTCTGCCGACGTAGAAGTCCCCGAACTCGGCGTACTTCGCGCTGACTTCGTCAAAGCGCATGTCGGTGACGAGCTTCTTGAACTCCAGCGGATCCTTCGCGAACAGCGTCACGCCCCATTCCCACGCGTCGAGG
Source organism: Gemmatimonadota bacterium (assembly GCA_030946665.1). The sequence continues at coordinate 6,252 of JALYYH010000052.1, read as the reverse complement.
CCAATCGCTCCAGTAATGACCTGCTGGACTCTTCCGGCGTAGCGCCGACCCGTGAGGCCGTGCGCCTGCATGAGACGGCTCCGCTCATCGAGTGAAAGAGTGTACCAGTTCTGCGATTCATCGCGCCGCTTTGACATTGGATAAAAGCAGACGTAAGGCATATCACCCGGGAGCTCGGGATACAGCCGACGTCGCACGTTAGCGCTCGCGCGCTCCCGCTCGGCGCGCTCGCTGAGCTCGCGCACATAGCTCTCATCGCCCACCTTGCCGCCACGTGCCTCGGCATCGCGAGCGAGCTCCGCAGTGATATGGTAGAGACCGGCCTCCGTGACGCTGAGGAACGCGTAGCCGGGAACGAGAACGCGGGCCAGCGCAGTTTGCGCCAGGGACGTCTGCGCCGCGTGAATGCCGTCGAGTGAGTCACGAAAGTGGATCACCATGAGGTCCGCAGTGGATCCCATCAGACTGACGAAGCAGCTCCAGCCGGCGGCCGGCGCGGTTCCCTGCTTGCGCTTCGACACAGAGCCACCAGAGCGGGTGGTTTTGCCCTCGCGCTTTGCAATCGCGGTCTGGATCAGCCGATCCAGCTCGCGCGCGGTCAGGCGCTCCCGATTGATTCGAAATATCTGGTGCAACGCATACCAGCCCTCCAGCGTTGCCGGCGGATGCGCGATAAGCGATGTCGTCATCACCTAAAACTACGGGAACGGCGACTTGCCGGAACCGTTCCCGGGCAAATCGCCGGTTCGATCAGAATGATGCCCTCTTCAGCACGATCTTCTCGGCGAGATTCGAGACAGCGCGCTCGGTAGCTTCTCCGATCGCGGTCCCGCGGAAGTTGGAGCTGCTGACGTCTGCTCCACCGAATCCGTGACCTCCTAATCCAGCGACGCGGAGCCCTCCGCCCTTTTTGGAGAGGCCTTCGCCGCTTATGCTGGCAACAATCTCTCCGGTGGCCGCGTTCACCACCCGAGCCGTCAGTGTCACCTCGGTCCTGTGCTGCTTGAAACTGAGCAGGCCCATCGTTGCCATGCTCGCCGCGATGCCGCCGAAGTTGCGCTCCTCGAATCCGAATTTCGTAACCGACCCGGTGACGATGAACTGTGCGCCGTTGCCTGGCTCGAGCGGCTTCCGCTCCACTAATCGAAACTGACCCGTCTCGAGCAACTTCTCGATCAGCATGTCGGCGATTCCGATGCCGAGCTGCGAAGGATCGTAGCTCTCTCCCCCGCTCTCTCGATGCATTCCGGCGAGGATGGCGCCAAGCCCCCGCTTGTCTCGTACCTGCGCGGTAACGGTTCCCGACTCGAAACCCATCACCATCACGGCAGGCTTCTCGTTATGAGATGTAGCGCTCGATATCGGGGGTGAACTGTTCACGTCGTACACGACGCTGTCCGACGAAATCGGCTGGGTCTGGCCACTCGCGGGCGGGGCGGTCGTCGCGCTCAGAATCAGGGCGGAGAAAACCGAGATGCGCAAAAGGACGCAGGATTTCATTTGGACTCCGGTTGGTATTTACGACCGGAGTCTACGCGCCGGGCATCGGCGTCAAAATACGTAGGCTTACGTAGAAATCAGTAGCGCTACTTAACGGTAGTGGCCCGCATCTCGGCGGTGCTCGCCACACCCTGTCGAGCATCCGACAGCCTATAGTTCCGGCCCCTGATGGCGACGAGGAGAGTCGGCACTACGTAGAGAGTGATCGGTGTTGAAAGCGCGAGCCCTCCGATGACGGCGAGTGCGAGAGGCCGCTGCATCTCGCTGCCGGCCCCGAGACCCAAGGACAGGGGCAGCAAGCCGAACAAGGTGCAGAGCGTGGTCATGAGGATCGGACGCAGTCTCACGCCGGCCGCTTCGATGATGCCTTGCTCGAGGGGAATGTCCGCGGTCTGCATCCGATGCCGGGTAAAGTCGAGCAGAATGATTCCATTCTTCACGATCAGACCGACCAGCAGGATCAGACCCATGAACGATGACACGTTGAGGGGCGTGCCCGTAATCAGCAGCAAAAACATCGCGCCAACGAATGACAATGGCGCGGCGAGGAGGACAACGAAGGGCTCAATGAACGATTGGAATTGCAGTACCATGATGGTGATGACACAGGCGACTGCCAGGCCGAGCACGAGGAGAAACCCGCGAAAGGCTTCCTGTTGGCTCGCGTACTGTCCGCCGAGCTCAATTCGCACTCCGGCCGGGGGCTTTTGTGTGGCCAGTACCTGTTTCACATCATTGATGAGGCTGCCGAGGGACCTTCCACTCACGCCACCAGTTATTGCGATCATCTGCTGCTGATCCTCACGGAGCAGCTCAGCCCGCGTCTCACCCGGAGTGAAAGTCGCGAGGGTGCCGAGTGGAACCGGCGCGCCTGTCTGCGGAGAAACGATCGGAATCGCGCGCAGCTGGTTGGGGTTGTACCGCACGCTGTCGGGCGCTCGCACCCGGACGCCGATCGCGCGATCCGACAGGCGTATTTCACCCGCCGGTGAACCGAGTAGCGCACCGGTGGCCGCGGTAGCAACCTGCTCCGGGGTGAGCCCTACCCGATTCGCCTCCGCAGCGCTCACGCGCATCGCCAGCTCCGCGCTCGGCTCGCTGATGCCGTTGAACAGATCAACGAGACCGTTCACCGCAATGAGCTTGGGCTCGAGCGCGGTGGCGTATGCCTCGAGCTGAGTGAGGTCAGGGCCGAACAGCTTGATCTCGAGGGGTCGAGCCGAACCGGCGAGATCGTTGATGACGTCGGAGAGGATCTGGACGAAATCGATGTGCAGCCGAGGCACCGCGTTCTCGACCTTGCCACGCACTTCGTCGATCACCTCGAAGATCGATCTCGTGCGATCGCCCTGCGGCCTGAGGCGCGCCGCGATGTCACCCCTGTTCTGCTCCGTTGCGAAAAGGCCCAGCTCCGCACCCGTGCGTCGCGACGTAGCGACGATTTCGGGCGTCTGCGCGAGTATCCGTTCCACGATATGAACCTCGCGATCGGTCTCAGACAGCGCAGTCCCGCCCGGGGTGAAGTAATCGAGTACAAAGGCGCCCTCGTCCATTTCCGGCAGGAAGCCGGTGCCGACGAACCGTTGCGCGAGGACCCCGGCGATGATGAGAATACCGCCGGCAACCAGCATCCGGCGGGGGTGATGAAGCACCTTCTCCAATGAGCGCTGGTACCGAAGGGAAAGCGCGTCCAGCGAATCGCTGACCCGCTGTAGCAATCCGCGTCGCTTGCGAGCGCTCGGCGCAGGCTGGGCTGCTTCCAGCTCCGCGTCCGCGTCGGTCAGGAACTGGTCGGCCATCAGCGGAATGATCGAGAGCGCGAGCAGAAGCGACACCATCACGGCGATGGTAAGCGTGATCGAGAGCGCGGCGAAGAACTGTCCGACGACCCCCGTCAACAATCGGAGCGGAAGAAATACCACGACAGTCGTAAGGGTGGACGTCGTCACCGGCCAGATCAGCTCGTGCACGGCCTGCCTGATTGCCTCGTGGCGATTCGGGTTGATCCGCAGGTGGCGGACGATGTTCTCGGTTATCACCACCGAGTCGTCGATCACGAGTCCGATCGCGATTGCCATCGCGCCGAGCGTCATCAGGTTGAACGTCTGTCCCACCAGGTACATCGCGAACACGCTGATCGCGAGCGTGAGTGGAATCGAGGACGCGCTGATCGCCGTGATCCGCGCATGGTGAAGAAATAGCAGAAGGATGATCACCGCTAAAATGGCGCCGATGATCATCGCGTCCCGCACTGACGCCATGGCATCTCGAACGAGTGCGCCCTGATCGTAGACCGGCTTGAGCACAGCGCCTGGAGGCAGCGTCAGCCTCACGTTTGCCGCGAGCTTCGCGACGCTATCGACAATCGCGAGGGTGTTTCCGCCTGGCTGCCGAGTGATGTTCAGGAGCGCCGCAGGCTTACCATCTCCGGAAATGATCAGGGTGTGATCGACGCTGCCTAAAGCCACCGTGGCGACGTCGCGCACTCGCAATCCCTTTCCGATCACGACGGCTCCGATATCCTCCGGTGTGTGAGCCTCCATCGCGCTGACGATCAAATACTGCCGATAGTCCTGGGCCACTCTGCCAACAGCAGCGACGTTGGTGGACTGCCGGATCGCAGTCGCAAGGTCGTCGTAGGTGAGACGCTGGGACGCCAACCGAGCCGGATCGGCGACCACCTCGACTTCCCGGATATCGCTGCCCTGCACATCCACCCGCCCGACTCCCGGCACGCGCGAGATGAGCGGCTTGAGCTGATACCGCGCGATGTCGTAGAGCGTACCCGGGTCCCCGCCCTCCAGGTTGTACGAGACAATCGGGAACAGCGACGGCGTCATGCGCTCGACATCGATGTTGAGGTCAGCTGGCAATTGGCCGCGGACCTGATTGACCCGCGCCTGCACCTGCTGCAGGGCGTAGATCATGTCAGCGTTGCCGGCGAAGGTGATCGCTATCTCGGTGCCGCCGCGGATGGACCGCGATCGAACACGGATGACGCCCGGTACGATGCTTATCGCCTCCTCGATCGGCCGTGTAACGGAGAACACCATCTGACGGGCATCGAGGGCGGATCCTTCCGCCACGACGAGTATCCGCGGGAATGCAAGCTCGGGATATATCGCCGAAGGCAAGCGAAGCGCGGCGTAGATTCCCGCCACGCTGAGGAGGCCTACCAGGAGGTAAATGAAGCGCCGCTGGGCGGCCAGCAGATCGAAGAGCGAGCGCACTATTTTGTCGAGTTTACCTTGACGCTGTCTTCCACTCCGTAAGCTCCCTCGGTCACAACGCGCTCGCCGCCCGAGAGTCCACTGGTAATGTCGGCGACGGCGTCTGTACGACGGCCCACCGTCACCTTGCGCGAAAGCGCGATGTTGGCCGCATTGACTATGAAGACCTTGAACCCGTCGCCCTCAGGGACGAGTGCCGCAACCGGAACGGTGACCGCGCGTGGCTTGGTCCCCATGCTGATTTGTCCGAAAATCGTCTCGCCGATGCGGAGCGCACGCGCACCAGGCGGAGCCTGGGCGCGAACCTCTACGCTGCGTGTGGCGGAATCGACGGTGCCGCCAACCGATACCAGTCTCCCGACGCCGAGAGGTTCGCCCCCGGCGTTCGCGCCGGCGCTCAATGTGACTGCGGCTGCCGGCGCCATATGGGCTGCGTCGGAAGGAGGGACGTTGAAGACAATGTCGAGGGCATTCAGGTCTGCTACTTCAACGAGTGGTTGATTGACGTCGGCGGAAGCTCCGATGGAGGCGTTCAGCTTCGTTACCACCCCGGAAATTGGCGCGCGCACCACCGCGAGCTGCGCGGTGCGGCGAGCGTTGATCGCGGCCGCTCTCGCCTGGGCAAGCCCCGTCGCGGCAGCTTCAGCGTCCTTTCTCGGGACGATGCCCGCGTCAGCTAGACTGCGTGCCCGCTCGTATGCGCGTTCGGCCGCGACCAGCGCTGCTTCGGCACTCTGTGCAGCGGTGATGAACGGTGTCTGCTCGAACGCGACGAGCGCTTGTCCAACATTCACGTGCTGACCGCGAGATACCAGCACCGACGCGATGCGCGCTGGGGCCGGCGCACTGAGCGACGCGAAGTGGCCGCTTCGGGCGCTGACAGTTCCAATCGAGCCGATCTTTTCCTCGAATGGCTGAACGGTCGCGACCGCGGTCTTGACCTGAACGACCGCCGTCGAACCGCTGGCGGGATCGCTCGCCGCTCGCCGACACGCCCCGGTTGCCGCGACCGCAAAGAGAAGAATGACCGGATTTTTCATCTCGAGGGGGCTCTCAGAGCGTACAGACGAAGTGTTGCGGTGGCTATCCAGACGTCAGCGAGATCGCTGACGTATTGCGAAAGAATGTCGCGCGCATTCCTCTGCGCTTCCAGAACCGTCGCCAGCGGTTGCGCGCCTTCCCTGTAGGCAACGAGCGACATCGCAACTATTCGGTTCGCGCTTTCCACGAGAAGCGCATCGCGTTTCAGCTTCTCCAGCGCGACGCTCCGCTGGCGCGCTGCGCGTCCGATGATCGCCTGGGTCTGAAAGAGGGTTAGCGCCAGCTCGGCACGCGCCCTCTGCCGTTCCGCCTCCGCCTGCGCGATCGGACCCCGATTGCGATTCAGAAGTGGGAGCGGAATCGAAAGGCCGAAAGTTGGAAGGAACCCTGGCTGGCCGGGATCTCCCCACTCCACTCCTCCCTGCACGCTGAACGGCGTGAAGATGCTGCGCCTCTGGACTCTTACCGAAAGGTCGGCTGC
>JALYYH010000036.1 GCA_030946665.1 Gemmatimonadota bacterium | reverse complement strand
CGCGTCCCGTTTCGTCGACAACGTCGTCGCCGGCAAAGGCGCGTGAGCCGGGATCGATCATGTCCCGAATGGTGGCGGCGTGGCGTGCCTCGACCGACACGATCTTGCCGGCGATCGTCAGAAACTCGGCGAGCTTGAGCCGCTTGCCGGCGCCATTGTAGCCGGCGACTCCGGTGTCTTCAAAAGTCTTTGCCTGCGCCAGCACGCTGTCGCGACGCGTGAAGTCGATCGAGCTGAGGTCGATCTCAGGAACCTTGATTCGAAGCACGCCGAGCGCCCGCTTGAAGAACCGGCGGTGCTGCACTTCGTGAGCGCCAATGTCGCGCAGGATCTCGAATTCACCGGGCTTCAAGTCCCGTGGCGGCGACTTGACGATGGTCTCGTAAAATGTTGCCTCGAGCGTCTCCACAGCGTACGCGTAGTTGAGAACGCCGAAGTCGTCCCCGAAATCGAGCTTGGGTTTTCCCACCGCGCCGAGTACGTGACATCCGGAAAGCGCCGATGGTATCGCGACGATCGCTGCGCCCGCTGCTGTTCGCTGTAGAAACTGTCGGCGCGTCGCAGGCCCTGCTACTGTGCCGGCCCAGTCATTCGACTGAGTTTGTTTTTCCATTTCTCCTTTCTCCCGTGTGCTGGTCGATCAATGCGATCGGCACCTACCGCGCATATCGAGACGCGGGCCACGGTGGGCCGAACTGGGCCCGAGGAGGCGGTTTCGGCCAGCGGAATGCACCAGAGAGAAGGAGATGTGCGGCGCTGCTACACTACGCAGCTTCCAGCTACCGCTTGAACGCCGTCAGTAGAGCGTCCGCCGCCATTTGTTCGGCGTTCTTTGCGCTGTCCACCACGGACCCCATCCCAAAAAATTCATGGGTGACTCCAGGGTACGTCTTCTGCGCGACTTGAACGCGTGCACCTCTCAGCTTCTGCGCGAGTATTTCGCCGTCGGCGCGGAGGGGATCTATCTGGGCGTTGATGATAGTCGTAGGCGGCAGGCCGTTGAGATCGGCGGCGACAAGATTGACGCGTGTGTCTGCGCGGTCCCTTGCGTCGCGAAGATACATGTCGAAGAACCAACCCATCATTGCCCGGTTGAGGGGTTTCGCCCTGGCATTTTCCACGTATGACGAAGTCGTCGTGTCGGTTCCGGCGATGGGGTACACCGATACGATCGCTAGCGGCATTTGTGCCTTCTTGTCGCGCGCCATGATTGCCGTTGCCACCGCGAGGCCGCCGCCCGCGCTCTCGCCGGCTATGGCGACTCGCTTTGGATCGCCGTTTATCGATGCCGCGTTCTTGAGCGCCCATTCATAGGTTGCAAATGCATCGTCGTGGGCAGCCGGAAATTTGTTCTCGGGCCCCTGTCGATAGTCCACCGATACTACGACTGCATTCGCCAGCTTCGACAGCGCGCGGGCTCCGCCGTCGTACACATCCTTGTTGGCGATCACCCAACCGCCCCCGTGGTAGTACACGACGATCGGCAACGGACCGGTGGCCGATTTCGGCGTGTAGATCCGAATCGGAAGCGAGCCGGCGGGGCCGGCGATGCTCCTGTCGACCGAGGAGACCGCGGGATCGGGTGCGGTGGATTTGCCGCTTTTCGTCAACAGGGCTTTCACGGCATCGGTGGGAGTGGGCTGCTTCCGCGCCTCCGGGGCGCTGAGTGTCTCGATCGGCTTGCCGCCAAGCGAAGAGAGCTGATCGAGAACCTGTTGCATCTGCGCGTTGGGCGCGGCCATGGCGCGGTGGGTATCAGCGCGAACGGGCTCGGCGGACGAAGTGGTGTCGCGATTCATTGTATTCTTGGAAGAGCATCCAGCAACGCTTGCAGCGGCAAGTGCGGGAAGCAGGGAATTGGTGAAAGACAGGAGCCGCATTGGAGTAGCCTTGATCAGAGTTCAGAGGGGTGGTTGCGGTCGTGCGTGCAGAACCAGGGCCTGGGTCCACCGATCAGCCCACAAGGCGCCGAATCGCTGAACCGATTGCAGCAGTTCCCATCAACCGCGGTCACTGCTGCATTTTCGGCTGGCCTCAGCAGGGGTCAGCGCCGGGAGACTGGCCGCGGCACGTCCCTTCCTATAGAGTGAGGCATGTCCGCACACCGAAGGGCCTTCGTCGCGAGTACCCTGCAACGGCGGATCGAGCACTCATTGCGCACGCGGGCTCTCGGTCCCGGCGATCGTCTGCCGAGCACTCGCGAAGTTGGGGGTGAGTTCGACGTCGACCCTCGGGTAGCGCTGGCGGCTTATCAGGCGCTGGCTGAAGAGGGACTCGTCGTTCTGAAGCCGCGATCGGGAGTGTTTGTCGCTCCCGCGATCTCGACCAGCGAGGAGCGGTCGCTATCGGCGGATTTCATCACCGACACATTGGTCGCGGGCGTCGTCCGAGGGGCGTCGCTCTTGCGCTTCACCGACGATCTGCGAATCGCCGCGCTTGGCCGACGGTTGCGCGCAGCCGTCATCGCCACAATGGCCGATCAAGCGCTCGGCCTGTCACGTGAGCTGAAGGTCGACTACGGGCTGGACACCACCGCGCTGCTACCCGAACAGGTGAAGGAGGGAAGCGCGCTGTCGGCGCTCAAACGCAACCACCTGTTGGTGACTACCAGATTGCTGGCGACGGAGGTCTCGTCACTCGCGGTCACCCTTGGCAAGCCGGTAGTCATCGTGGATATTCGCCCACCCTTTGTCGACGATGAATGGAAGACCCTGGTCCACTCGGGGAGAGCCTATATAGTCGCGACCGATCCCCGGTTTCCGGACGTCGTCCGAAATTACTTGCAGGGGATAGTGGATCTAAGGAACGTCAGGATGTTGCTCGTCGGTCGGGATGATCTGACGATGATACCGCCTCAGGCGCCGACCTACGTCACCGAGGCAGCCCGCCAGAAGCTGGGCAAATCCCGAATCCCGGGGCGATTGATACCTCCGCCCAGGCTTCTGGCCGAGAACTCCGTTCGCACTCTAGTCGCGTTCATCGTGAAGATGAACATGCAGCACGTGGCATCGTAGCGAGTGCGCGTGAGGGTCCAATTGTTGCCCCTGTCACAACCGAAGTCTCACCACGCGGTTGAGACCGTCACCTATTCGCAAATAGCTATGCGTGCCACCCAGCGTTCTCCCAGCCTCGCCGAATCGCGACAGAATCACGTGCCGCGGAGCAGAACAGTGGAAACTGGAACTCCCCACCTATCCTTGGCGGGAAATGGATCAGCTGCCGAATCGACTGCGGCTCGCGAGAGCATCGCTCTTCACCGCATTGCCGCAACCACGGGTGAGGAGCCATACGCCGTTCTACAGGGTTTGCTGTCGGCGGCGATAGAGTTGTGCGGAGGCGGTGCGGATACGAGCACCGCGGGCGTGAGCATGCTCGAGCCGGCACCGGATGGTGGGGAGCAATTCCGGTGGGTGGCTTTGGCTGGTTGTCTGGCCTCCCACGTCGGGGGAACTACACCGCGGAATTTCAGTCCTTGCGGCGAGTGTCTCGACAAAGGTGAAGCGATCCTCCTCTCGCGACCCGATCTCAAGTATGACTACTTCCAGTCAACCGGACTCGAGTTCACGGAGGGTCTGGTGGTGCCGTTCGGTACGGACCTGCATCCCGCTCCGTTGGGCACACTCTGGGTAATATCACACCCGCCGCGCAGGCATCACTTCGACGCCGAGGACGTGCGGGTGATGGAAAGTCTGGCCCACTTTGCGGCGTCGACTTACAGTCTGGGGGTTGCGAGAGACACAGCTGACGGGATGAAGCGCGAGCATCAGGCTGCGGTCGCGTTAACGAGTCAGGAGATGAGAACGCCGCTCAACACGATTGCCGCCTCCGTCTATCTGCTTACTCTCGAGACCCAGGGTACGCTCACGGACGGTCAGGTCGAGCACCTGGCTAGAATCCAGAACGCGGTGAAGCTTCTGCTTGCCGGCGTGGATGGCTTGTCGGAATCGGCACAGTCAGACGCTCAGTGTTCCGCCGCTTCCTCGAGACGCGACGCACCAGGCAACGAGTTGCTTCGCTAGTTCGCCGTCGCGACTGGCGCTGGCGTCCCTTTCTCGCGCTTCAGGCTGCTCAGCCTTTCGCAGCATCTCTTCCACGATCTGAATCACGCGGGTGCGCGAAGTTCCCCTCGCCTGCTCGACTTCGAGGTAGGCGCAAACGGTATCCCTGAGGGCTATGCGGTCACCAGTAGCGGCGTGCGCATGATTGGTGATGACGTTGTTGAGGCTGGCAAAAAGTTTTCTGTACTCTTCTTCGGTCTTGACTGTGCGATCGGCACCTTCATCCGAGCCGCGGCTCAGGTCGTGTCCTTCCTGAAGAAGGCCTCGATACACCAGGTGCTGACCCTTTCACGCAGCGCATCACCGTTCCAATCCGATGCGTGCGGCGTGATCGCGACAAAGCTTCGATTGCTGATCACCGTCTTGAGCGCGATCAGGACGCGTTCGGGAGTGGTTCCGATGTCACGGAGCGCAACCGTGAAGCTCGTCACGGCGCCCCGCAATCGCGTCATGGATGCGGCGTCTCTCACGGCGGCATCCGCAACAGCGGCGCGCACGCGCTCACAGAGCTCGGCCTCGGGAATCGCCAGCCCCAAGGTGAGCGCCTCGAGCTGACTCGAACCAATCTCATCGATCATGGCGTAATACTCCCTACCCGCCGCCGTGTCGCAAGCGTTTCGCATCGGGCGCCGAGAAACAGGTAGCAGTCGAAGGTTCACGGAAGGGACTGCTGCATTTGCGTATATCGAGTGGCGACCTTGCCGTCCGAAATGGACTCGGAGCGGTGCTACGTGTAGCAGCCTCTCGCAAAGCGTCCGATCTGCTACACGTGACGCGCTGCAATCCGGCTGACTGCCATCAAGTGTGGCACGGCGGCCCCGCGCATGCCTTGCTCCGCATTACTCTCGGCGGCACACGATAATGTGTCCGCCTCAACGTCTGTGTGCCAATGCGGAGGCAAAGATGGGCCAGAAGAACCTGATGGTGATATCCAGCGCGGAGCAGCTGCTGGAAGGAAGGACGAGGCGAGAATTTCTGAAGCTCGTGGGATTGGGCGGAGCGGTGGTGTTTCTTCCGAGCGTTCTCACGAGCTGCAACGACAGCAACAACGACGTGACGGGACCACCGGGCAGCGGTAGTCCGCTCGTGATCGACTTTGCGAAGGGTGACATCGCAGTCCTGCAGTTCGCCTACGCGCTCGAGCAGCTGGAGGCGGACTTCTACACGAAAGTAGTGGCAAACTTCTCTTCGAGCCTGACCGCCAGTGAGCAGACGGTGCTGGGTGACATCAAGAATCACGAGGTGATCCACCGCGAGGCCCTGAAGGCGGTGCTCGGCAGCTCGAATGACTTCACCGTTCACACCACCTACGGCGGTCTGAACTTCAGCGATCGGGCCGCGGTTCTCACGACGGCGCGGACTTTCGAGGATCTGGGCGTAGCGGCGTACAACGGCGCCGCGCAATACCTCTCGAGCACCGCGAATCTCCTGGTGGCGGGCAAGATCGTTTCGGTCGAAGCTCGCCATGCATCGGCGATCAGGGACCTCATCGCTCCGAGCGCATCCGGACAGGGCGATACCGGGACGAGCTTCGCACCCAAGTCGTTCGACGATGTCTTCAGCCCCGGCAAGGTCAAGACGAATGCCCAGGCGTTCGTAGTCGAGCAAATCACGTTCAGCAATGCGCCCAGCACGTTCGTGCAGGGACCGAACAACAACGGTTAAGGAGCAATCAAATCATGACACCAAAAACACTTTTCGATTCGATCGATCCAGAGATCCTCGAGACTGTAGAGAACCGGCGCGAAGAAATATCGAAGGGCGCCAGCGCGAGCTCAAAGGTTATGGCGGCGCTCGCACTTGGATCCATTCCAGTTGCACTCGCCGCGCTCAGCAAGGAAGCCTACGGTCAGACGCCGACCGACGTCGTCGACGTCCTTCAGTTCGCGCTCACGCTCGAGTACCTGGAATCAGAGTTCTACAATCGCGGTGTTGCGAACGCCGACGTTATGCAGATTCCGGCGGGCGATCGGCCGATCTTCACCGTGATCCAGCAGCACGAGAACGACCACGTCGCCGCGCTGAAGACATTCATTACCGCGCGCGGCGCCACGCCAGGCGCGAAGCCCAACTTCGATTTCACCGCCAAGGGAAATGTCCCCGGCTTCAACTTCGGCGCCGGCCAATACCCCGTGTTCCAGGTGCTGGCGCAAGCTTTCGAGGACACTGGCGTGCGAGCGTATAAGGGTCAGGCGGGCAGACTCATCAACGACAAGCCAGCCCTCAACGCCGCTCTCTCGATTCATTCCGTCGAAGCGCGCCACGCTTCGGAGATTCGCCGCCTGCGCGGCAAGAAGGGCTGGATCACTGGCAAGAGTCGCGACGACCTTCCCGCGTTCACCCAGCCCGTCTACGACGGCGAGGACAACACCATTCAGGCCGGTCAGGATATCTCGGCGCTTGGCAACGGCAACGGCGGCGTTGCTGGTGTAACAGAGGCGTTCGATGAGCCGCTGACGAAGGACCAGGTTCTGGCAATCGTCTCGCCGTTCATCAACTGACTCGGCGCGCCGGGAGAAGCAGATGAAATTCGGACTGGGACGCACCAACGGACGGACCAACTCGGTGGCGATGCCGATTCTGGACCACCTCGAGGAGCTGAGGAGGCGACTGTTCTGGATTTCCGGAGCAGTAGTGCTCGGTGTCATTGCCGGGTTCATGCTTCTTTCCCGGATCGATCTGATTCGCCTGGGCGAGCGTCCGATACTGCCATTTCTTCACGGCAGAAATCTCATTTATACGCACCCCGGCACTTCGTTCCACATACTGCTCAGCGCATCACTGTTTCTGGGGATCATACTCGCAGCCCCGGTGATCGTTGGGCAGTTGTGGGGCTTTTTGTCCCCCGCCCTCTACGCACACGAGAAGCGTGTGATCATCCCGGTAATGGTCGGAATGGTTGCGCTCTTTCTGGCGGGAGTCTCACTCAGCTTTTTCGCGGTACTGCCGATGACGCTCGGGATTCTGATGGGTCTCGAGTCGGGCGCACTTACTCCGATGATCTCGGCGACGGAGTACTTCGATTTCGCCATCAGCATGTGCGTGACGTTCGGACTGGTGTTCGAGATACCGATCCTGATTCTCGGTTTGACGGCGATGGGAATCGTGACGCCGGATTTCCTGTCGAAGTACCGCCGCCATTCCATCGTCGTGTGCTTCACCGTTGCGGCGTTCATCACGCCGGGCGCCGATCCTTATTCGCTAGTCGCTCTCGCCGTTCCGTTGTACGCGCTGTACGAGGGAAGCATCCTGCTCGCCCGCATCGTCGTCCGCAAGCGCGAAAAGAAGAAGAACGCAAACGAGTCCACAACATTCACTTCTCAATTCCAGAGGTCAGCCAGTCATGTTTGAAAACCTGAGTCTTCCCCACATCCTGATGGTCCTGATGATCGTCATGCTTCTCTTTGGAGCGAAACGCATCCCTGAGATTGCTGGTTCCATGGGGAAAGGCATCAAGGAGTTCAAGAGGAACATCAACGACGCCACCCGCGAAGAAACGTCGAGCCCGGCACGCGGCGGTCCCAGCAGGTTGACGTCACCGAACGATCGATATAGTAACGATCGATTTACTCAGGCCGAGCTCGATCAGCAGCGGGAAGCCGACCGACAGATAGGCGAGGGCAAGCGATTGGGCGAGACCAGCTAAGCAATTGACTCAAATCGATTCGAGCTTCGACACCGGGTGGATCTCCGCCCACCCGTTGTGCGAATCGATGACATACGTGCCCGTGGCCCTGACGTGCGTGCCGACCTTGGGGATCGCGACGCGGTTGGTGTAACCCGCGCAGGCCGATTTCACCTTCTTCACCGTGATCGGATTCACGCACACGATCTCCAATACCAGGTCGCCGTTCTTCTTCTTGACGTTCCTCTTGTTCATCAGATCGGGCTGACCGGGATCGAGCTTGAGAAGGAAGTGTTGATCGCCGTCGGGCTCGGCGTTGGATTCTTCGATTACTCCGGTCACGCTCACACACCGGGTGACCTGCTGCAGACGCGTCGGGTTGTAGACATGATTCCACAGGGAAGCGTCGCACCCGCCGGCCGCTGTTTGAGACGCATCGGCTTTCGCGCCCCGTTTGGCCCGCTGGGCGTACGACTTTTCGCTCGAGCACGCACAAACGGCCGAAAGCACGATTGTCGAGCACATAAAGACTGCGGCCAGATTCCGTTTCAAGTGGCTCTCCATGTGAGTTACTGCAGAGGGACCGACCAGGCGATGAGCGCACCTCCACGGCCGTCCGGCGCAATGCTGGCCTTCAGGATCACCCGATCGATGACGTTGTCCGGATGAGAATGACTGTAGCGCACAACCTTTAACCCGCTGAATGTTCCGACGGCTGCGCCGAGTACGACGTCGCTCGCCCAGTGCTGGTCGTGGTACATGCGGGACAAACCCACCAACGTCGCGCCGCCGTACATCACCGGGGCCGCGTACCAGGTGTATTGCGGCCACATGCGCTTAACCTCGCTCGTCACCGAGGAGGCCACCGCAAACGCCGTAGTCGTGTGGCCCGAAGGAAACGACTGGCGAGTCGACGACGTGCCCTTGAAGAAGTTGAAGTCGTGCGGATTGGTATCGTTGCTGACATACGGCCGTGATCGGCCAAGCGCGACTTTGAGCGCGCCGGTGATCGCCGATCCCAGGATGACCGCCTCGGTACCATGCCAGCCGAGATCCTCGATTCCGGGATGATTGGCGATGCGCCCGTAAGCGTACAGCGCGGGGCCGACAATGTAGGCACCCGGGCTAGTAAGGAACTCGAGGCTCTTCGCGGAACGGTCGACGAACCTGTTCCTGGACGAGCTCGGGTTCTGCACATGGCGGGCGATGTACTTATCGGCTGGAAACATCGCGACCGTGGCCGCGGCGAAGCCGGCCGCGATAACCGCGTCGGTGCCAGTAAAGAGTGTCTGATGATTTCGCGCAGTGTCCGTGACCTGCGCCTGCGCGCCCGCGGAGAAGACCGGAAACGCGGCGATCGCAAAGCGGAGACTATATCGGGGCAGCGAGAGACGATACCTCATTTCGGTTGCAGGGCTCATGCGGACGCTGGTTATTCAAGAACCCTACCACCCAAGGATCGTTTCAGAACAAATCTTGTGACACCCTCCTGTCATGTTCGAGATAAAGAACGCGATCGGTCAGGCGCTTTTCGAGCGCGTCTCTTTTGTCCCCGACAGCGCTTTTACGAGAGCACCCTCCTCGCCCGGTCGCTCGTCGCCCCACAAGAGGAGCAGCGCCAGAATCCCGTAAGTGGGGAGATGGCCGACCAGCTCGCGCCAGCCCAGGAAGGGAAGTGTGAGATTGAACGGCACCAGAGTGATGAGGATGATCAGCCTCACGTAGGTCCCGGCGATGAGCATCAATCCAAGCGTCAGCTCCACCGTGCCGGCGATCAGCAGGAACCGTGTGTCGTCGATTGCGCCAAGCCCGATCGCGGGGAAAAAATTGAAGTGATGCTCCGCAAGAAATGCGAGCCCCATCGGTATGTTCCACAACTTCTCGGTGAACGCGACGATCACGAGTCCAATCCCGAGCGAGACTCGCAGGACCGGCACCGCGTACGGTATGAGCGGGGCGAGCGGCTTGTGCAGTTTCTCCAGCGCCATGTCGAAAGCGAGAGGTCCGCGCCCGGTCGCGAACAGAAAGAAGGCGATGCCAAGGATCTCGGTGTGCTCGATGAGCCGCAGCGGCCCGAAGAGCAGCGCTCCCGCCAGCCAGACGAGGCCCAGCGCTGCGGCGGCCGGACGAGCCAGGGCGCCGTAGATAAACGCAAGCGCGATCCCTATCTCGGCCATACCGAGCACGCCCCCGAGGAGATTCACCGGCAGCTCGAGGTTGGGGACGAAAAGTTGCCGGCTCACGCCGCTCACGAGGAGCGTGACCCCCATGTGTACTCCAATCACCAGCGGCACCCAGGTGAGAAGCTGGATGTAGTTCTCCCAGGACATGCCGAGCGCGATGGGCCCTGGTACCACGCTTTGTCTGCCGCGAGCGCGATAGATCAGCGTCGCGGCAGCCGTGATGCCAACGGCGATGGCGATGGGCACGAGGCTCCCGGGTGCGCTCCACCGGTCGAGCTGCACCGGGAATCTTGCCTCGTCCGTGAACCATCGCTCGTGCAGAATCACGACAAGAACATGCAGCCACGGAACTACGCTGTCGATCCAGCGAGGGTCGGCGAGCGCTTGGGTGCGGTTTCGTCTGCTTTACGTCTGACAGTTCCTGTAGTACATCAATACCGATCTTTGAGCCGTTCACTTTCGACTCGACAGGCAACTCCTCGGGAGGATCTGAATGACCGCCAATGTTGACACCCTGCCCGGCGTGAGCCGGGCCATCGAAGGACTCGACGTTGACGGACTGAGGCTGGCGATTCAGGAGGAGTACGCACTCGTCGCCGCGGAGCCGGAGCGGGACTTTCACTTTCATACGGGCCGTCGGCTCGCCGCGATTGTCGGTTACGAGGGGGAATGGCTCGACGGTGTGCCCGAAGCGACGATCGCTTCGTTCGCCGGAACAGGAAACCCGTTCAGTCTGGGCGCGTTGACGCAGGGCGAGCACGTCGTCGACGTTGGCTGCGGTGCCGGCATCGACAGCATCATCGCCGCAAGAATGGTCGGTCCTGCGGGGAGCGTCATCGGAGTGGACATGACGCCAGCGATGGTCGAGAAAGCGCGCGCCGGCGCGAAGGAAGCGGAGCTGCACAACCTCGACTTTCAGCACGGGCTCGCCGAATCACTTCCTGTCGCCGACGGTTGGGCCGACGTCATCATCTCGAACGGAGTGCTCAACCTTTTTCCGGACAAGCTGGCCGGACTCCAGGAGATGGCGCGTGTTCTCAAGCCCGGTGGCCGTCTTCAAATCGGCGACATCCTGGTTCAGAGGGCAGTGCCACAAAAGGGCAAGCAAGACATCAATCTTTGGAAGGGTTGAATCGCGGGCGCTCTGCTGGATGCAGAGCTCGAGGCGACCGTCGTCGCTGCTGGCTTCGTCGATTTCCAGATCACCTGGCGCGCCGACGTCTATGCTGGCGCGCCACAGTCCTCGAGTGCCGCGCAATTTGGCACGTTGGGAATCAACTTCCGGGCGCGCAAAGCGCGCGACGAGGCTGAATGGGCGGCGGCACTCGCAAGCCTGACATGCGACGTGTGATGTGGCCGCGTTGAGGCCCGCCGGGTTAGTGAACAACCCGCGGTTGTCGAGTTACATTGTCAACGTGAGCGCCACTCCCGCCCGCACAATGCAGCAGGATCAAGTAGAAGAATCCATCATGCATTCACACTCGCATTCGCATTCCCACTCGCACGCTCCGGTTGACTATAGCCGCGCGTTAATGATTGGAGTCGGCCTCAATACAGCCTTTGTGATTACAGAGGTTGTGTATGGGTTATCTGCAAACTCGCTCGCCCTGATTTCGGACGCCGGTCACAACCTGAGTGACGTGCTGGGCCTTGTGCTTGCCTGGGCGGCAATCAGGCTATCCCGCTCGAGACCGACAGCTCGAAGAACCTACGGTCTTCGCCGGTCATCCATCCTCGCCGCCCTCGCGAATGCGGCGATACTTCTTTTCGTGACAGGAGCTATTACGGTCGAGGCGGTCAGAAGACTATGGAATCCGCCGCCGGTCGTCGCTTCCACAATTATGTGGGTTGCAGCCGTAGGAGTTCTAATCAACGGGGTCACGGCAGCTATGTTCGCATCGGGTCGGAAGGGCGACATCAACATCCGTGGTGCGTTTGCACACATGGCCAGTGACGCGCTCATTGCGCTCGGGGTTGTCGTGACCGGATTTGCAATTCGCGTCACGGGCTGGCTGTGGCTGGATCCCATCGCAAGCATCGCCATTGGATTGATGATCGCAGTGGCCACCTGGAGCCTGCTCCGGGAGTCCATCAACCTCGCGATGGATGCCGTTCCCGAGAACGTGGATGCAGATGCTGTTGAGGCTTTCCTGGCTTCAATTGAGGGGGTCAGCGCCGTACACGATCTGCATATTTGGGCGATGAGTACGACCGAGACTTGTTTAACAGCTCATCTCGTTGCTCCGGCAGGTCTCGATGACACAGCCCTGGCGTGCACACGGACCGAACTGGACGAGCATTTTGGAATCCATCACTCTACTATTCAGGTAGAGCGGGGTGACGCAGATCAGCCCTGCGCGCAAGCAGATGAGGCAGCCGTATGAACGCTCGACATTTTGCGCACGCGGCATCGAAATCGTGCGCTTTGCTTATGATCTTGGCATGCTCGCAAGAGAAGCAGAGTCAGCCCGGGGAGCCGACGCCATTTGATCTGTATGTCGCCAATCAACGCCTGCAAGGACGTCTGCCGGCAGCCGTTGATACGAGTCGATCGAGCCCGACACCTGCTTTAACGGGCGATTCGGACCACGATTTCCTGCGGGCGATGAGCAATCACCACAAGAGTGTGATTGTTCTTGCCGACGCAGCGATGGAGGCCAACAGTCGTCCCGACCTGGACCCTGTGATCAGGCGGTTGGAAGAACGCCATGGTCACGAGCTTGACGCGATGACGAGCATTCTAAGAAAAACATTCAAGGATGGTTTCATTTCGTCGCCTTCCGGCGAAACGAAACTGACGGCGGCCCAGCTGCGCCGACCGGGGTCCGACTACCGTCGGATATTTCTCAATGCGGCAACTAAGGCGGAAGAGGACGGAGCCCGCATCGCCCACTTCTACCTGCTGAGAACCAAGCGCGCAGATGTAGATCGGCTCGCGGACGAAATCAATACGAACGAAGCTCGTGACCT
>JALYYH010000026.1 GCA_030946665.1 Gemmatimonadota bacterium | reverse complement strand
ACCTCTATCAGCTCGTCTTCCTCGATATACTCCAGCGCACCTTCCAGCGTCAACTCCCGCGGCGGCTCGAGCTGAATGTTTTCATCACTCGACTTCGACCGCATGTTGGTGAGCTTTTTCTCCCTGGTCGGATTGACATCCATGTCGCCCGGCCTGGAATTCTCGCCCACCAGCATCCCCTCGTAGACCACGTCACCGGGAGCAACGAATAGGGTAGCGCGCTCCGCCAGATTCGCAAGCGCAAAAGCGACGATGACTCCACCCTCCATCGAGACGAGCGTGCCACGCATGCGACCGGCCAGCGGGCCCGCCCAGGGTCCATACTCGAGAAACCGGTGGTGCATGATGCCCGTCCCGCGGGTGTCCGTCAGGAACTCCGAGCGATAGCCGAACAGCCCTCGCGCCGGGATTCTGTACAGCAGCCGCACCAATCCCTGCCCCGGGTTTTTCATCTCCAGCATCGCCGCGCGCCGCGAGCCGAGCTTCTCGATCACGACGCCGAGGAACTCCTCGGGCACGTCGATGGCGAGCTCCTCGTACGGCTCCAGACGCTCTCCGTTCGGGCCCTCTCGCGTGATGACTCGCGGACGCGACACCTGAAACTCGTATCCTTCGCGGCGCATCGTCTCCATCAGAATGGTCAGGTGCAGCTCACCTCGCCCCGACACCGTCCAGGTATCCGTCGACTCGGTGTCCTCCACTCGCAGCGCGACGTTGCGCTCCAGCTCCCGGTACAGGCGCTCTCGAATCTGACGGGACGTGACGAACTTCCCGTCCCTGCCGGCGAACGGAGAGTTGTTGACGAGGAAATCCACCGAGATCGTCGGCTCCTCCACGGAGATCCCCTCCAGACGCTCGGGATGCTCGATGTCAGTGACGGTAAGACCGATCTCCACGCCCTCGAGACCAGCCAACGCGACGATCTCGCCGGCGGACGCTTCCGGAACTTCGAGCCGGTCCAGACCTTCATAGGCGAAAAGCTTCGTCACTCGCGATTGCTCCGCTTTTTGCGACCCGTCGAGCGGCAGCAGCGCCACCGCATCTCCCACGTGCACGGTCCCTCTCTCGATGCGCCCGATCCCCAGCCGTCCCAGATAGGGTGAGTGATCGATCGTCGAGATCAGCATCTGAAACGGGCCCGCATCATCACTCGGCGGCGCCGGGACGTGCTTTATGATCGCGTCGAACAGAGGCGAGAGATCGACGGGGGTGACTTCCATGTCCATCGTCGCGACTCCTTCGCGCGCTGACGCGTAGACCACGGTCGCATCGAGCTGGGCCTCGTTCGCCTCGAGCTCGATGAACAGGTCGAGCACTTCGTCGTGTACGCGCATCGGATCCGCGCCGGGCCGGTCGATCTTGTTGATCACGACGATCGGCGTGCGGTGGAGCGCCAGCGCCTTTCTGAGGACGAAGCGCGTTTGCGGCATCGGCCCATCGAATGCATCGACGACGAGCAGCACGCCATCCACCATGCGGAGGATGCGCTCCACTTCCCCGCCGAAGTCAGAGTGGCCCGGGGTGTCGACGACGTTAATCTTGTTCCCCTTCCAGCGAATCGATGTGTTCTTCGCCAGGATGGTGATACCGCGCTCACGCTCCAGAGGATTGGAGTCCATCACGCGCTCCATGACGACCTGATTCTCGCGGAACGCTCCCGACTGCCGGAGCATTTTGTCCACGAGCGTCGTTTTGCCGTGATCGACGTGCGCGATGATCGCGATGTTTCTGATTTCCTGCTTTGCCATAGCCTTGTAAGTTAGCTGGGCGAGGATTGCGACGGAGCATCACTCGCGTGCGAGTGGCCGAGCCCGCCGTGCTGGTGCCCCTGACCGGGGTTGTGGTAACTTGTCACCGTGCCCGGCCGGCTGCTCGCCATAATTCTGCTCGTGCTCCTCAACGCGTTTTTCGTGGGCGCCGAGTTCGCTCTCGTCCGCTCCAGACGGACGCGGCTGGAGGCGATGGTCCGAAGTGGTGACCGTCTCGCCCGCTTCGCCGTTCGTGCCTCCTCAAATATCTCCCGCATCCTTTCCGCGAGCCAGCTTGGCGTGACGCTGGCAAGCCTGGGACTTGGCTGGGTAGCGGAGTCGACGGTCGGCGAGGTGTTCGAGCAGCTGTTCGCCAACCTTCCGTTCGCCGTCGAAGTCTCGATGCGCCTCACGCTTGCGGCAACGGTCGCGCTCGTCCTCGTCACTTATCTGCACGTGGTGTTCGGCGAGCTCGTGCCAAAAGCAGCGGCGCTCAACCATCCCGAAGCGCTGGCGCGCTGGCTCGCGCCGCCCCTTCTCTTGTTCGCGTGGATCACGACGCCCTTCACCTATTTCCTCAACAGGTCATCGCAGGTAATTCTGCGAATGCTCGGTCAGGAAAAGGCGGGCTCAGAGGAAGCGGTGCACTCGCCCGAGGAGATCCGCCTGCTCGTGGAGCAGTCACAGGAAAGCGGACAGATGCAGGCCCACGACGCGGATCTGATCGATGCGGTATTCGAGTTCTCGGAGAAGAACGCGCGCGAGGTCATGACGCCGCGCACCGAGCTGGTCGCGCTACCCGTTGAGGCGACCCTGTCGGAAGTCCTCGGTGTGGTTCAGGAGAGCGGCCTGTCGCGCTATCCCGTGTACGATGAGTCGATCGACAACATCATCGGCGTGGTGCTGGCCAAGGATCTTCTCAAGCTTCTGGCTCCGCGCGCCAACACCGACGCGTTCGACCTTCCCTCCATCATGCGTCCCGTGCACGTGATTCCCGGCTCGCGCGAGGTCGAAGAGGTTCTAGCCGATTTCAAGCGACTCAAGGAGCACATGGCGGTAGTGCTCGATGAGTACGGCGGAACCGCCGGAGTGGTGACCATGGAAGACCTGCTCGAGGAGATTGTCGGCGAGATTCTTGACGAATACGACACGCCCGAAGATGCTGAAGCTCCGCTGCATACTCGCGCCGGCGAAACGCTGGTGCCGGGAAGCACGCACATCGGGGAGCTGAACGAGCATTTCAGTCTCACCGTCCCCGATGAGGACTACACCACCATTGGCGGCTACGTCTTCGGCGTGCTCGGCCGGCTGCCGATCGCCGGCGACCGGGTGATCGCCGGCGGCGCAATCTTCACTGTCCGCGAGATGGACGGGCGGAGGATAGAGACCCTGTCGGTCGATCTTCATACGATGGGCGACCGCCGGACGGGCGAACGCGAAGTGCAATCGACGCACACAGAAGGGTAGCGGCGATCATGCTGGAAGGATCGGCGCGATCCTG
>JALYYH010000016.1 GCA_030946665.1 Gemmatimonadota bacterium | reverse complement strand
CGAGCGGCATCTCCCTTTGAGGAGGCCCGGGATGAGCTGTTTCAGCAGATCATGCGCTGCGGCGTAGTTGGCTCGGCGCCCGAAGACCAGAAGGATTGGTTCGACAACACGATGGGATACCTGACGGGGCGCTACCACGAGCTCAAGCCGTCGGAACTAGAAGAGCTCAGGCTGCTCGGCGAGAGGTTCGCCCAGCCGCCCAAGGTCAGAAAGGCAGTTTAAGGAGAGGGCGCCGAACCGGCGCCCTCTTTCTTTTTATCGGCGGCCGTTTATTCCACGCCGCAGAATTAGCCCCACCCTCGCCCCGCCCCCAAGCCCAATCTCGACCGCGGGGACCCATCCGGACGCCCTTCCGTCCGGGAGCGGGCCTTCGACGCCGAGAAAGATCAGGAGGTACGCTCTCGAGCCGCCGTCGGTGCTCGCGCCGAACCGACCAGAGAGACCAGCCCCGCCGTAGGGCGCCCAGCGACTCTGCCGGAAGGGATCCATGCTGAAGCGCGAGATCAGATCTGCGCGGGATTCAACGCCATTCCGCCCAGCGCCTAGGCCCGCCACGAGTCCCGCGCGCGTGTAGATCCCGGCGGGGACGCTGAGGCCATAGCCGGCTTCGACAGCGCTGGTCCGCGCGAAGATCCCATCGAACCGCGCTTCGCTCTGGAAGGACTGCGCGGGGATCTGGGCGCGAGCCGGATCGCAGGTCAGCAGCGAGAGACCCAACGCAAGCAGGACGACGAATGCCGTATCGAATGTTCGCCCCACGGGATGGATGGAGATGGGGAAGATACTGGAAGCGTCCTTTCCGTCCATCGAGATGCCGCGCGACTAGCGCGCCCGACCCCGCCAGAGCGCGATTGTGTAATCGACGATCGATGCGATGGAGATGATTCCGATCGTCATTACGAGAACGTTCGTGAGCTCCGGCACGACGATTATCGCCACGAGCGTCACCAGCTGCACGACGGTGACGATCTTGCCTAACATCCTCGCTCTGAACACCGCGGGCCGGAGCGTTGGAATAACTTTGGCGACTACGAATCCGACAGCCGTAGCCAGGTCGCGCGTCAGGAAGATGAAATACTGGCCGGTGGTAAGCTGGCCCTCTATCAGGTAGGTCGAAATCGCAACCAGGACGAAAATTCGGTCGGCGAGCGGATCGAGCAGCGCACCGGTGGTGCTCTCGGATTTTTCGCGGCGCGCCAGCCAGCCATCCATGAGATCGGTGAATCCCGCCGCGGCGATGAGCGCAATGCGGTCCCACGGCTCCGACACCAGCACGAACGCGAGCGCCAGCACAACGCGCGACAGCGAAATCATGTTGGGGAGAGTGTACAGGCCGCTTCGGTTCATGCCAGCGAAAAGTACGAGCCGCTGTGAGCGCTTGCCAGCGCGCGACCTCGTGTCTAGCTTCGCTCGATGACGTCGTTCGGGTTGCTTGGCACCCTCTACGTCGCCCTGTCCCTGGCGATGATTGCATGGGACGTCCTCATGGCGGGGCGGATCGCGCAGCTGCGGCGCACTCCCCGCTCGTTCCAGGCAATTACCGGAATTGCGGGACTTCTCCTCGTCCCTGCTCTGATGGTCGCCTACACGGCGCAGTCGCTCCTCTACGGGCGCGCGATCCTGCTCGTGTCGTGGCTCTGGCCGTTCACGGCGCTCCTGTTCGTGCTCCAGGCGATCTATGCGCTCGCGCGCCGCCTGGTGACGCCGATGCTGGGATTCCCGCTGCTCGCGTACAACGCGATCATCGCTACGGTCGCGGTAACCAAGTTCGTGATCACGCGCGGGCATTCGCCGGCCGAATTCGGGCTCGCGCTCAATGCGGCACAGGCAAGCATGCTCGGCACTTTCTTCGGCGCGCCGGCGCTGTGGAATCCCATCTATCTGCAGGTTCCGATATTCGCGCCATCACTGCCCGCGCGCTGGGGGTTCACCAGACTCGCGCGCGTCGCGCTGGCGGGAGCCGCGATTGCTATGACCGCGCTCGTGATTGTCGAGCTGCCTGGCGCGTACGCCGGAATCAAGAGTTATGCAGGGCACTCCCGGGATCAGTTACAGGAACATCCGGAGGGAGACTTCAAGCTTGGACTCAAGATCTTTCCCGATTTGAGAAGTGGACCTCCGCCGCTTTCAATCGAGTACGACCTCGCGCTCGCCGATACGCTCAACGTCGATGCGATCAGCATCGTGGTCGATCCTGAAGCCGCCCGCGGTGTCGCGCTGGACTCAATAGCCCGATCGATCGACGAGGCACGAGCCGACAGTACCATCATCATCGTCGCACTGGGCTACCCGAAGAACGGGGCCAAGGAGATCAAGCAGTCGCGCGAAACGTACACCGTTGCACGCATCAAGGACATCGACCGGATCGCGCGGCGTCTCAAGCCGGACTACCTGGTTCCCGCCGTTGATCCTCTCGAGGAAGGGAGGCGCGTCATCGGCGACCAGACTCCGCAGTACTGGATGGATTACTTCGCGCGTGCCGCTCGCGTGGCGCATTACATCTATCCGCGCATCAAGGTCGCGGTGCCGATGAGCAGTTACGGGACGCGCGACAGCACCCTGTATGCGTGGGCGGCCAGGCGCGGATCGCCGATCGACGTCGTCGGTTTCTCGCTGCTCGCTGGATTCGATGGTGCCCGGTCTCTCGATACGCATATGCGAGTGGCGCAGCGGTGGATGCGCATGTTCCCTAATCCGAAGGAGCACTGGGTGTTCGCGGCTGGAGGGTACCCACTCGTTCACGGCGAGCAGAATCAGGAGCGAGCCATCTGGGGTGTGCTCGCGTGGGCGACGGCCGAGGCGCCGATCAAGGGACTCGTCGTCTACGAGGCCGGGGACTATTACACAGTGCGCGGTCTGCGTGCGCCCGGCGGACGGTTGCGTCCCGCCACCGCCGCAATCCTGCGCGCCGAGAAGGGACTGCGGTCCAGCGCGCAGTAATTTCTTTAACGACTACCGCTAGACGGCTCGGCCAACACCGCGCACGATCCCTTCCACTCTTCGCGCTGGATCGAAATATTTGCGCGCGACGTCGCGCATTTCCTCCGCGGTAACAGCTCGGACTCGCGAATCGTATTCAGTCAGCTCATGGAGGCCGGCGCCGAACATCCACGCGTCGAGCATTTCCGCGAGCATCGAGGCACCCAGCTCCTGAGCGATCGCGTGCACGCCGACGGTGTACTCCCTGGCGCGCGACAGCTCGTCCTCGGTTACCGG
>JALYYH010000305.1 GCA_030946665.1 Gemmatimonadota bacterium | reverse complement strand
CCGCCGACAAAGCTGCCGAGGACGATTCCGACGATCATGATGACGATCGACGCGATGACGCTCGGGATGTAGCTGACCAGCTCGGAGAAGACGTTCGCCAGCGATTGCAGTCCGAGCGCGTTGGCGGCAACCAGCATCACCGTGAACATCACGAACCAGAAGACGAGACTCCCGGCCACCCGCGTCGGATTCACGCGCGTACCCGATCGCTCGACCGCCTGCATCACTCCACCACGCTCGAGGATCTGGTTGAGATGGATGCGGCGCATCAACCGGTCGGTGCCCTTTTCGAGCAATCTGGCCAGCAGGTAGCCGGCGAAGAGGATGACCAGCGCGCCGAACAGCGCGGGCACGTAGCGATACAGCTGCTCGAAGCTTCCCTGCAGCCTTTCGCCGAAGGTGAGTGTGGTCGTGGTGTCCACTAGAACCTCACATTGATTAGGGAGTAATTCCCTGGTTTCCGGGTGGCCAGCAACGGAAGGGTCACCGGATTGAAAGTTACTCGCAAACGGGGTCGTCCGGCGTCAGGGGCGGGGTCCAGATAGCGCTCGGTGACGATGATTCCGAGCAGGCCGCCAGCGGCGGCCACCCCCGACACCAGGTGCGGATCCGGGTTGTTGGTATTGGTGAGGGTAGCGATTCCTGCTCCCATCAGTCCGCCGGCAACGGTGCCGAGGACGACGCGCCCTCCCTCAGTCCGGCTATGATCGAAACGCTGGACCAGAAAGCGATCACCGGCAATCATCCCCACAATGCCGCCCGCCGTCAACGCGGTCGCGACCGCGCGTCCGCTGCTCTTGTCCCCTAGGAAAGTGCCGGCCGTTGCCATGCCGATGAACGTCGCTCCCCACAAAGTCTGAATGTCTCCGGGCGTGACGTTGTAGCGCGCGTTCCGCGGGTACAGCACCCCCAATGGATAGCCCATGATTCCCGACGCCAGAACGATTGCCACTTCGCTCCTGGTCGAGAGCCCGCGCTTGCAGTCGGGCGCCAGAAGCGGATCCGCGTTGGGCGTGCACGTTTCTTTTCCCCTGATGGCTTCCATCGTTCCCCAGCCGATGAGCGCGCCGATGTCAGAGCCGAACGCGGCTCCGACGGCATCGGCTTCCGTCATGTGGCGGGCGACGCTCAACCCAATGGCCGCTCCTGTCACTCCTCCGACAAACGCGCCGCCAGACTGGGCGCGATTGCTCGCGCCAAGCACGTACATCGCCCCCCAGCCGGCGAGCGAGCCGTTGTGGCCCATGTTGAACGCCAGGTCGCTCTGGGCGCGCGAGACGAACATTCTCCGCGAGATCTCCGACGCGGCGAAGAACGTTCCGCCCGCGACGACCAGATAACCCGCTGTAACTCCGGCACTGTTGTTCGCGATGGCGCCGGCGAACGTTGGGCCGTACGCCACAAGGCCGAGGATCGTCTGGCTCCTGATGAACGCATTGCGCGCATCGTTGCGTGCGGCGATCACTTCCCGAGGCAGTCGCGATACGATGGCGCGTATGGCGTCCCTGTCAGAAGCACTGAGACCGTAGCGCTCGACGGTTCCCGTCCGCCGGCCGACGGTCAGCACATAGGTCGAGTCGTTCGCCGTATAGAGTCTCGCTTCGGTGAATTCGCCCGAGACTGGCCACCACGGCGAGCGCAGGTCCGCGCGCGAGGCGATGTATGGGGTGACGACGAGCACTTGTCCGGCGCTGTCGAAAGGAACCGGCCGCTCGACCACTTGAGCGCGGAGGTGTGCAAAGGGCAAAGACAACAGGGCGCCGATTGTGGCCAGGCGTCGGATGGAATTCATTTGGAGTTGGTTGAAGCCGGAGTCGCTCGAGGCTATGCTGCCCGAGCTGTAAGAGCTGGCCGCCAAAGATATGACGAGGGGACGGATTTTGTCGTCAAATTCTGGGAGGGCCGCTCACCAGAGGGTTAAGTCCTCGTCCCCCGATGAATATCGAAGATCGCGCTGCGGCGGCACTTGGGGCAGATGAGCCAGTCGCGCTGCCGCGCGTACCCCAGACCGAAAGAGCCGCCACCGATCTCGCGCCGGGTCATTGCAACGCTGCAACGCGGACAAGTCGGGGTTTTGCCGGATGTGAATTCTTCGCGGATTTCCTGCAGCTCCTCCGCACTGTACTGCGACTTCTCGTCGGGCAGGGGGGTACTGGCCCTTGGCGACTCGTCGCTAGGCATTAGTCCGGAATCCGAACTACGATCTTTCCGAACTGCTGTCCACTCTGTAGCCGCTCAAACGCCTGCCGTCCCTGCGAGATATCGAAAACGGAATCAACGAGAGGGGTAAGGCGTCCGGCGTGGTATTCATTCACCACCGCATCGAACTCCGCGTCGTTCCCCATTGTCGAGCCCATGATGTCCCACTGGTTCCAGAACAGGCGACGCACATCCATCTGCACCATCGGCCCCGACGTGGCGCCGCACGTAACCAGTCTGCCGCGCTTGCCAAGCGCTCCAAGTGATTGCGCCCAGGTTGCTTCCCCGACGGTATCGAATACCACGTCGACTCCGCGCTTGTTGGTGCGCGCCCTGATCTCCTTCCCCACGTCCGTCGTCGTGTAGTTGATTACATCCTCGGCGCCAAGTCCTCTCGCCAACGAAAGCTTCTCGTCGCTGTGCGAGGTGACCCACGCGGTCGCGCCGATCGTGCGCACGATCTCGAGGGCCGCCAGTGCCACGCCGCCACCGATCCCCCAGATGAGCACATTGTCCGAGCGTTTGACGCGCGCACGCGTCACTACCATCCGCCACGCCGTGAGCGTCGCGAGCGTGAACGCCGCCGCCTGCTCGACCGGCTTGTCCTTCGGAATGCTGCGCGCATTGCGCGCGGGAACGACGATGTATTCCGCCAGCGTTCCTGGCGCGTGCTCGCCGAGGATTCCGAATCTGACGCATAGCGAATGCTCGCCCGCCTGGCAGTACTCGCAGGTGTGATCGCTGAGGCCGGGATTGATGATGACGCTGTCGCCGACCTTGAGCTGGTTGTCGGAGATGCCGCTGAGGTCGCCGATCGCGTCGACGATGCCGGTCGCATCGGCGCCAAGGATCCAGGGCGGCGTGATCTTCACGCCGGGCATCCCCGCGATTACAAAAAGATCGAGATGATTGAGCGCAGCGGCTTTGACGCGGACGCGGATGTGGCCGAGTCCGGGCTCGGGCTTCGGCAAATCGGTCCGGTACTCGAGCTGGTCGAGTCCGCCGTGCGCCGAGATCGTCAGTCCTCGCACGCGATTATGAGAGCGTTATATTCAGTCGGCAGCTTCGCCTACTATCCAGTATTGTGCGCATCGATATGAAGCGCACGCATTTACGAAGATACTGACTTTGATTTCTATCCGCTCCGGATCAGTCTGAATGCTCTCCATAAAGGTCCCCCCGCTCGGGGAATCCATCGTCGAAGCCACCGTTTCGCGGTGGCTGAAGAAGGAAGGCGACGCCGTCGCCGCCGGCGATACGGTGGTCGAGCTGGATACCGACAAGATCACGGTCGAAGTCCCGGCGCTGAAGGCGGGCGTCCTGGCGAAGCAGGCGAAAAAAGAAGGTGACGTGGTGCACGTCGACGACGTGCTCGGTGAAATCGATGAGAGCGCAGTCCCAGCTGCTGCCGGCGCGAACCAGAGCGCGGCTGCGAGCTCCGCTCCGTCCGCCTCCCCGCCACCCGCGTCGCGTGCGGCATCCGCGCCTTCGCGTCCGGCACCTGCTCCCGCTTCGCAGTCGGAAGCAGTGAAGTCATCGCCGGCAGCGCGACGCATTGCCGAGCAGCGCGGAATCGGCATTGCTGCCGTTGCCGGAACTGGTCGCGGTGGCGTTGTTTCCAAACCCGACGTGTTAGCGGCACCGTCGACCGAACGATCGTCAGCTCCGCGTCCACAGGCTGCGACGCCGAGCGCGCCCCCCCGCGGCGGAAACGGTGCCGCGCCGGGTGAGCGCGAGACTCGCGAGAAGATGTCGACGCGCCGGAAGCGAATCGCTGAGAACCTGCTGCAATCGCAGCACGCCACCGCGCACCTGACGACGTTCAACGAAGTCGACATGTCCGCGCTCAACGCGCTGCGCGACAAGTACAAGGAGAAGATCGAGAAGGAGCAGGGGGTCAAGCTCACCTTCATGCCGTTCTTCGTGCGCGCGGCGTGTCAGGCGCTCAAGCAGTTCCCGACGATCAACGCGCAGGTCGATGGTGACACCATCGTCTTCAAGCACTACGTCAACATGGGAATCGCCGTCGCGTCGGAGCAGGGGCTCGTCGTGCCGAACATCAAGGACGCCGATCGCAAGAGTCTGCTCGACCTGAGTCGAGAGATCGGTGAAGTCGCCAAGCGCGCGCGCGACAGCAAGCTGATGATGGACGATCTCACCGGCGGAACTTTTACGATCACCAACGGCGGAGTATTCGGCTCGCTGGTCTCCACTCCGATCATCAACTACCCGCAGGTCGGCATACTCGGCTTGCACAAAACCCAGGATCGCCCGGTAGCGGTCAACGGGCAGGTCCTGATCCGGCCGATGATGTATCTCGCCCTGTCATACGACCACCGCATCGTCGAAGGACAGCAGGCGGTGCTATTCCTCGTACGCGTGAAGGAGCTCATCGAAGATCCGGCCGCGATGCTTATCGAATAGATGGTCGACTGCGATGTAGCGATCATCGGCGGCGGACCCGGTGGATATGTAGCAGCAATACGAGCCGCCCAGCTGGGCCTCAACACTGTTTGCATCGAGATGGACAAGACACTCGGCGGCACGTGCGTCAACGTCGGGTGCATTCCATCGAAGGCCTTGCTTACATCATCGGAGCACTACGAGTTCGCGCGGCTGCACGCGGCCGAGCATGGTGTGACGCTCGGGGGTGTGAAGCTGGATCTGGCGACGATGATGAAGAGGAAGGACACGGTCGTCGGACAGAACACGAAAGGGATCGAGTTTCTGTTCCGGAAGAACAAGATCGCCTGGGCGAAAGGGCGCGGGACACTCAAGAAGGGAAATGTCGTCGAGGTCGCGGGCACGGATGGGAAGTCCGAGTCCTATCGCGCGAAGAACGTGATCATCGCGACGGGCTCGGTGCCAGTGGAGCTCCCCTTCCTCAAGTTCGACGAGAAGCGAGTGTTGTCGAACATCGGCGCCCTGAAGATTCCCGGAGTGCCCAAACACCTGCTGGTGATCGGCGGTGGAGTGATCGGGCTCGAGCTCGGTTCCGTTTGGCGCCGGCTCGGCGCCAAGGTGACAGTCGTCGAGCTGATGCCGACGATTCTTCCCGGCAACGATGAAGAGATCATCAAGGAAGCCGACAAGGTTTTCCGGAAGCAGGGGCTCGACATTCGTGTCGGAACCAAGGTCACCGGTGCGAAGCTCGAGGCGACTCGGGTTCTGGTCGACGTCGAGAAGGACGGGAGAAAGGAAACGATCGATGCCGATTGTGTTCTCGTCTCGGTTGGACGGAAGTCTTCTCTGACCGGAATCGACGCCAAGGCGCTGGGGCTCACGCTGGGAAAGCGCGGCGAGATCGCCGTCGACGCGCAGATGCGGACCAATCTCCCCAACGTATACGCCATCGGTGATGCTGTGGGTGGAAAGCTTCTCGCGCACAAGGCCGAAGAGGAAGGCGTGATCGCGGCCGAGGTGATCGCGGGGCACAAGGTGCACATGGACTACAAGTCGATGCCGTCGGTGGTGTACACCTGGCCCGAGATAGCGACGGTGGGATTGGCCGAGCACGAAGTGAAGGAGGGCGGGCGCAAGTACAAGGTCGGAAGGTTCCCCTTCTCCGCCAACGGGCGCGCGCGCACCGCCGGTGAGACAAAGGGCTTCATCAAGTTCATCGCCGACGCCGAGACCGACGAGCTGCTCGGCGCGCACATGATCGGGCCGAACGTGTCGGAGATGATCCAGGAGGCCGTGCTAGCGTTCGAGTTCCGGGGATCATCGGAGGATATCGGCATCACCGTGCATGCGCATCCCACGCTCACCGAAGCCGTAAAGGAAGCCGCCCTCGGCGTGCTCGGCAGGTCGATACATATATAGAAGCGCTGGCGGCAAATGAGACAGGCCATCAGGCCACTTGTCGCCGCCGATCGCAGCGGCGTGTTCCGCATCCTCGAGAACGCGGGGAATTTCACGCCCGAAGAAGTCGCGACGGCGCTGGAGCTGATCGACGAGTGGCTCGACCTCGGCGAGCACAGCGGGTATCTGACGTATGTCCTTGAGGCACAGGGCGAGGAGTCGAAGGAAGTACTCGGCTACGTCACCTTCGGGCCGACGCCCCTCACCGAGGCGACCTACGATCTGTACTGGATCGCGGTGGACAAGTCGAAGCACCGGGGCGGAGTCGGCAAGAAGCTGATGAAATTCACCGAAGAGGAAACCGTGCGGCGCGGAGGCCGGCTCTTGCTCATCGAGACGTCGTCGCAGGAGACATACGGCGGGACGATTCAATTTTATGAGCGGACTGGCTACGAGCTTGTCGGGAAGATCAAGGAGTACTACAAGCCCGGCGATGACAAGCTGATTTTTGTGAAGCGGCTGGCGTCTACCGCGGCCGCCGACCTGACAGAGAGCAATGTCGAGTCTGCCAAGGCGCCGAGTTCAGCAACTCCGGCGGTTTTTTGATTTCGCGCAGATAATCCCGGGCGCTCATTATGGGCTATGCCCGCCCATGATCGGCCGCAGATTCCGCTATCCCACCTGACTGGGGCGCCGGAGCCTGCTCGGCGATTCCGGCTACTCGAGCAAGTTCGGCGAGGCCTTCGCGTTAGACATTACAGCAGGCGCACTCAGATCGCGTATTGTGCCTGGGTTCGGAGATTTGTGGTTTTCCACGGCCGCCGTCACCCATCTCTCATGGGTGAGCATGAGATCTCCGCTTTTCTGAATCATCTTGCCACGGATGGACGCGTCAGCGCCTCCACCCAGAATCAGGCCTTACACGCCCTGCTCTTTCTCTACCGCCATATACTGGGTCGAGAAATGGGTCTCATTCCCGGCCTTACACCGGCAAAGCGTGGGCGCCGATTGCCGGTCGTTCTGTCGGTTGGTGAAGTGCGCTCGATTCTTTTGCCCATGCGCGGAGTGGCGCGTCTATGCGCGAGCCTGATGTACGGAAGCGGGTTGCGCCTGTCGGAGTGCACGCAACTTCGGGTGAAGGACGTCGATTTCGAGCGCGGAGAGATAATGGTTCGCGTTGGAAAGGGCGATAAGGATCGCCGCGTGCCCCTTCCCAAGCTCGCGACTCCGGCGCTCAAGGTTCAGATCGAGCGTGTGCGAAAACAATTTGAGCGAGATTTGCGTTCGGGCGTAATGGGAGCGGCGTTACCCGAAGCACTCGGGAGAAAGTTGCGGAATGCCGACCGTGACTGGAGTTGGCAGTACATCTTTCCCGCGTCTCGGATCTACATCGAGCGCGAAAGTAGCAAACGCAGGCGTCATCACATCCACGACTCTGCGATTCAGCGGGCGGTGGCCGAGGCGGTGCGCTCGGCCGGTATCGCAAAGCGTGCGACATGCCACTCGTTCCGTCACTCCTTCGCGACACACTTGCTGGAAAACGGTTCGGATATTCGCACAATCCAGGAGCTGTTGGGCCACAACAGTCTTCAGACGACGATGATCTACACACACGTGTTGAATCGGGGCGGACTAGGAGTACAAAGCCCAGCGGATCGTCTATGAGCATGGATCAAGGGTCTGGTGGTGCCTTTATCCCCTCTCCACCTCTCGGGTGGTTTCGCGCATTGCTATCGCGCGAGCGGCCCGCAGGATAACTCTTTGCACACATCCGCGGTTCCCTGCTTAACGACGTGGATCACAAAGGGTTACACTCGCCGCCGCCACTTCACCGCTCAATCTTATCTCGCATACGGTTGCAGCTTTGTCATTTCTCCGCAGTATAAACACGCAGTACAATTACTAGTTAGGTGGCTTCCCTCACCGCGCAGTTTCTGAAGCGCCGCTCGTACGAAATAACCTATGTCGCCCTCATCCCATCTACGTCGCGTTTTCACTACGGTGTTCGCCTTGGCCGCCGCGCTAGCAGCGTCGGCGTGCGTAAGTCAGCGTGGACCCGGCCTTGGCACTGAGCCCAGTGCGATACCGACGCGGTACGACGAGCACCGCTTCTACGTCACGCCTGTCACGACCGGCGGTGACACGCTGGCGTTCATTCTCGACTCCGGCATCGCGAGCGATCTGCTCTCAACCGAAGTCGCCGCGCGACTGCGACTGCCGCGCGAGCCGATGGTCCAAGGGGCGGACACACTCTGGCTGGCCGCCCTACCCGCGCTCTCGCCCGCGGCCTCAATCCCCGCGCCTGACCCCGCCGGCCCGCTCCAGGGGCGCTTCCTCGTGGTGCCGCTCGCCGGACAGGGGCTGCTAATCGCGCGCGCCGGGGATGCGGGGGTAATCGGGAGCTCGTGGCTCGGCAACCGCGTGTGGACGTTCGACTACCCCGGGCGCCGCCTGCTCCTATATCCGATAGGCGCGCGCCCACTC
Organism: Gemmatimonadota bacterium; assembly: GCA_030946665.1. Next base: position 2,413 of record JALYYH010000305.1, on the reverse strand, counting down.
CCCCTCGCGGCCCACCAGGTCGCGCTGGGCTTCGCGGCGGACGCGGTCGGCCGGCGGACATCCGGCCTCCCACGAATTACCGTGCAAATCGACGGCGACTCGCTTGACATGCTGTTCGACACCGGCGCAACCATGAACGTCAGCGACAGCGCGCTCGCCGCGCTCGCCGATGGGCGCCCCTCCCGCCGAGCGGGGAGCTTCGTCGTCGAGTCGGTATTCGAGCGCTGGCGCCGCCACCACCCGGAATGGCGGGTGATCGAGGGCGCGGAAGTTCCGACGGGGTTTGCCATGATCGAGGTGCCCCAACTGGAGATCGGAGGATACCGAGTGGGCCCGGCATGGTTCACCGCGCGGCGAGACCGCGACTACCATCGAGCGATGGACCACCTCATGGACCGGCCAGTAGTCGGCTCCCTCGGCGGGTCAGCGCTCCACTTTTTTGCCGTGACCATCGACTACCCGCGAGCCGTGGCGAGCTTCGCCCGCCCATAGGCAAGGGCTATCCGGTGCGCCGTCTAATGGAGTTGAAGCCCACGAGTAAGTGAGACGCTCCCGTGCGCCATTGAATTCTATCACTCGCACGCATCCGCTCGGCACGCGCGATTGCTAGTCGGGGCCGACCCGCCACCTAACGAACGTTGCAGCAGACGGGCGCGTGTTAGTCGTTAGGTTGTGCGCATCTATGAAAGAATCGCCCGCAGCTGAACTAAGGCGTTAGGTGGACCAGTGACGTGCATCGCGGAGGACGGAATGCAGACGGAGTCTCTAGACCTCAACCTGGCTCCTCGTCCGGAAGACCTCCGTGTGATCCACGAAGGACTACGAGCGTACACCGATGGCTATGCCGGCCCTGTGAACGCTCGTCCTTTCGCGATTTTCGTTCGCGATCAGGACGGCAACGTTGTTGGTGGACTAGAGGCGGAGCTGCGGTGGACGTGGCTGTTTGTTGGTTACCTCTGGCTCCCAGAACCACTTCGTGGGCAGGGGCTGGGTAGCGCGCTTTTGGCGCAAGCCGAAACGTTTGCACAGAGACAAGGTTGCACCGGCGTCTATCTCGACACGTTGGAATTTCAAGCGCTCTCGTTTTACGAGCGCCGCGGATACAGCGTCTACGGTGTATTGGATGGATTCCCGCCAGGGTCTCGTCGCTTCCATCTTCAGAAGGCGCTCGGCGAGACACCGGGCGCGGCCACCTAACAAACGTTGCAGCAGACAAGCACTTTTCGGATGCGGCTTCGCCGCAATGGTGATACTGTGCTTGCAGCTGAATTAAGGCGTTAGACGGACTACCAACCGGAGAGCCTAGATGAGAGTGCGGTACCGGATGGGCACGGCTCTTTTGGTTTTCCTGGCATTCGAAGCCGGAGAGCCCGGGCTTGCCGCAGGGCAGACCGCCTGGCAGCCGTCGCCGGGCCACACGCAAGTCCCGATCTGGCCGGGAGTGATTCCTGACGCGCAGCCGGTCAAAGGACCCGAGGTTTCAGGAACGGTTGTGGACGCCAATGGTAACCCCAAGCCCGTCGGCGGTAGACCGTGGATCTATGTCGACAGAGTCGCACAACCGACAATGACCGTCTATTCGCCGGCGGGAAGCAACACCGGCGCGGCGGTCGTCGTGTTCCCCGGCGGTGGTTATAACGTTCTGGCGATCGATCTCGAAGGCACGGAAGTCTGCGACTGGCTGACATCCAGAGGGATCACGTGCGTGTTGTCGAAGTACCGCGTGCCGTGCGTGAAATCGGGGCCGTATCGGGATTGTCGGACGGCGCTTGAAGATGCGCAGAGAACCATTGGGCTGGTGCGCTTCCGCGCCGCGCAGTGGCGTGTCGACCCGCACAAGATCGGAGTACTCGGCTTTTCGGCCGGAGGGCATATGGTCGCCGCGTTGAGCACGCATTTCGAGAAGCGTCTGTACCCGACCGTGGACGCGGCCGACACAGAGAGCTGCCGCCCGGATTTCGCGATCGCTCTCTATCCGGGGCATCTGGCGGTACCCGAAAGAGATTTTGCGTTGAACCCCGACATTCAGGTAACCAGCCGGACGCCGCCCACGTTCTTGATCCAGGCGGAGGATGACCCCGTAGATCCTGTAGAGAACTCGCTCGTCTATCATGCGGCGCTCAGGAAGGCTGGAGTTCCCGTAGAGGTGCATTTGTATGTGAAGGGCGGGCATGCGTTCGGCCTGCGGCGCACGAGTTTTCCGATTACCGGATGGCCGCAGTTGGTGGAGAGTTGGCTAGGAACAATCGGCATGATCTCGAAGTAAGCGCGCAGAAGGCATCGCCCCTTTTTCAGCTATCGCGCGATGTACCGAGGTAGTGCCGGGCGTTCGATATCTCGACCAAGCCGTCTAACGATCGTTGCAGCTGACGAACGATCTGCGGGTGGCGCGTGCTGCGCACGCGCTCGTTTT
>JALYYH010000272.1 GCA_030946665.1 Gemmatimonadota bacterium | reverse complement strand
TCGCCGACGTGATGCGAGGGTTCGTGCCGACGGCGGAGGTCTTCAGGAATCCCTCGATGCTCTACGTTGCCGTGGGGATACTTGGCGCGACGGTGATGCCGCACAATCTCTATCTGCACTCGTCCATAGTACAGACCAGGCAGTACGAGGAGACGCCGGCGGGAAAGCGAGAGGCAGTTCACTTCGCGTTCATCGATTCGACCATTGCGCTCTCATTCGCGCTCTTCATCAATGCGGCGATTCTCATCATTGCGGCGGCAACGTTCCACACTTCGGGTCACGCTGAAGTCGGCGAGATCCAGGATGCCTACAAGCTTCTGACTCCGCTTCTTGGCGCCGGCGCTAGTACCGTTTTCGCGCTGGCGCTTCTCGCCTCGGGGCAGAACTCGACCCTTACCGGCACGCTCGCCGGACAGATCGTGATGGAGGGCTTTCTCAACATCCGACTCCGTCCGTGGTTGCGGCGCCTAATCACCCGGGCAATCGCGATCGTACCAGCCGCAATAGTTGCGATCATGTACGGCGCGAGCGGGACGGCAAAGCTGCTCGTGTTCAGTCAGGTGATTCTGAGCATGCAGCTCTCGTTCGCGGTGTTCCCTCTGGTGAAATTCACCTCGGACAAGGTGAAGATGGGCGAGCTCGTGAACCCCGCCTGGCTCAAAGTGCTCGCATATGCTGTTGCGTTCACCATCGCCTCTCTCAACATTTGGCTGCTGTTCCAATCATTCCGCGGATCGGTGAGCTGATGTATCAGCGCATTCTCGTTCCCGTCGAGCATTCACCCTACGACGATGTGATCATCGATCACATCCGGAAGCTGGCGCGCACCTGCAACGATGCATCGATCGTGTTGATTCACGTTGCCGACGGATGGGCGGCGCGCAACATCAATCAGCTCGATCTCCGCGAATCGGAAGAGATGAAAAGTGACCGGGAGTACATCGAGGCGATCGCCGATGCGCTCGAGAATGAGGGGTATCAGGCCGAAGCGATTCTCGCCGGGGGCGATCCGGCAAAGGAAATCGCATCATGCGCCGAACGTGAGAAGTGCGACCTCATAGCAATGGCGACCCACGGGCATCGCGGACTCTCTGATGTCATTCACGGCAGCGTGGCGAGCGAGCTCCGGCACATCTCGATGGTTCCGGTGCTGATGGTGCGCGGCCCATCGCATCTGCATCAGGCTGCCGCGGACCCGCGGCCAGTTCAATGAGCGTCGCTCGGGGAGAGGTCGCCGTTGCGGAGACGCTCACGGCACCCGCGGAGGATTATCTCAAGGCGATCTATGCGATCGGAAAGGGATCGGGTCCGGCGGCGACAAACGAGATCGCGCAGCGCCTCGCGATCGCACCGGCATCCGTGAGCGGAATGGTGCGTCGTCTCGCCGATCAGGGTTTGCTGGCCTACGAGCGGTATCACGGAGTGAAGCTCACCGAAAGTGGGCGGCGAGCCGCGTTGCGTACACTGAGACGTCACCGCGTAATCGAGGCGTACCTCTCCCAGGCACTCGGCTATCCGTGGGATCGGGTGCACGAGGAAGCCGAACGTCTGGAACATGCGGCGTCGGACGAGCTGGTGGACAGAATGGCGGCGACGATCGGCGAGCCCGAGGTGGATCCGCACGGTGCGCCGATTCCGACCCGCGACGGGGCTGTCGATGAGACAGAGTACACCTCGCTCGCGCAGCTCGGCGTTGGAGCGGCCGGTGTCGTCGTGAGGGTGTCGGATGAAGATCCGGCGATGCTGAGATATCTCGCCGAGCTTGCGATTCGTCCCGGCAAGAGGCTCACCGTGAAATCGCGCGCGCCGTACGATGGACCGATCACTCTTTCGGTTGGACGACAGGAGCTAACGATCGGGCCAGCGCTCGCCGCGAATGTCCTGATCGCGCCGCTGGCAGACAGGGCCGGGAGGCGCGGCTAGCTTTCGAGCGTGCCGCTTTCTTTTCTCGCCTTTGCGCTGCTTCTCCAGGCGCCACAATCACAGCAACGCACGATCGCAATCGATGAGGCGTTTGCCCGCGCAGCGCATCTAAAGGTAGGCGATCGGGTCACCGTCTCCTCACAGCCCAACGCGGTAGCCGCCGAGTCAGTGGTCGTGGGAGCGATTGTGAGAAGAGGCGCTGATCCTTCCGAGGTGGCGCGGGGTGACCTCGTAGCGCGCATGCACCTCGACCAGCTGCAGCGGATTGCGGGGTACGGTGATCGGGTCGATCGCTTCGCCATCGCGACCCGGCCTTCGGCCGACATAGACCAGACGCTTCAGCGGATCAACCGCGTTGCTTTCGGATTCAGGGCTTATCCGTCGAGGGATATCGCGGTGCAGACGTCGAGGACGTTTCAGGTAGTGAGTCGCTTTCACCGGGCGATTGGCGTCATCACGATCGTGGCGAGCTCGGTGTTTCTCCTCTGCATCATGGTGTTAAAGGTCGAGGAGCGGCGTCGCGACATTGCGGCATTGCGACTCATGGGAATCTCTCGCTCCTCAGTCGTGCGATCGATCATCATCGAGGCGGCGGTCGTCGCGGTGCTGGGCAGCGTGCTCGGCGTGGTGATCGGATGGGCGACCTCGCTCTTCGTGAACTGGCACTACCAGGCGCTTTATAACACGCCGCTCTACTTCTCGATCATCACGCCCCCGATAGTCGTGCTGGCGGTATCGCTGTCGTTTGTGCTCGGCGTCGGGGCTGGAGTACTGGCCTCAATGCGACTGGTGCGGACCCCGCCGCTCGCACTTTTTGGACGCTGAGTGAGAGCCGCACTGGTGCAGGCGTCACTGATCAGGCATCGCTCTCGGACCCTGCTCGCGGTGCTCGGTGTCGCGATCGCGACCGCGATGCTGTTGGACATGGTGATGCTGGCAACGGGTATGCGCGAGTCGTTTCGCGAGCTGCTGCTGTCTCAGGGATACGACATCAGGCTCGCGCCGAAGGGCACCCTTCCGTTCGACACCGATGCCACGATCTCCGGTGTCAGCGCGATCACCATGATTCTTCGGACCAATCCCGATATCCGGGAGATCAGCCCCGTGCTTGGAGGCTCGATCCACATCGCCGTGGGGGAGCGTGACGTCAGCTCCGCGGTGCTCGGAATCGACCCGACGGTGCAGGGCGACTACGAGTTTCTCGCCGGCCGCGACGTAATGACTCCCGACGCAATGGTGGCCAACGACTATCTGCTGGAGAAGCTCGGCGCACGATTTGGCGACACCCTCAACGTCGCCGCGGGCTACGATCCGCAGACGAGAACGTATTCCGGTCAACGCCGACTGGTGCTGACCGGGCAGGCGCGTTTCATCTACGGCGCTACGAAACAACCGGCATCAGCGGTGCGGCGCGAGACACTCGAGTCGATGGGCGGGGCCGCGCGGCGCGACCGTGCGTCATTGTTCATGGTCCGCGTGCGCAAAGGCGCCAACCCTGACAGCGTGCGAAACTGGATACATGAGAAACTCCCGAAGGTCTCCGCCATCTCGATAGCGACCGCGATCGCGCAGGTGGATCAACGACTGAGCTACTTCCGGCAGCTCGCTTTCATCCTCGGCGCGGTGAGCTTGTTCGTCGGGTTCGTGCTGGTGACGACTCTCGTCACCGTCTCCGTGAACGAACGGGCAGGAGAGATAGCGGTGATGCGCGCGATCGGTGTGTCGCGCGCGCACGTAGTCCAACAGGTGGTTCTGGAAGGGGTTGCAATCAGCCTGGCGGGCGCGGTCGTTGGACTCGGGCTCGGACTTCTCACTGCCAGATACCTGAACGCGATTCTTTCCGCGTTTCCCGGGCTGCCGATGGCGATCGATTTCTTTCTCTTTCAACCGCGCGCCGCGTGGTCAGCCCTCGGCTTGCTGGTCGCCAGTGGAATCGCGGCCGGGATCTACCCAGCATGGCGGGCGGCTTCGCTGCCGATCGCCGAGTCGCTCCGCCGAGAGGCTATCGCGTGAGCTCAATCGTGTCGCTTCGCGATGTCCGCCGCGACTATGCGCTCGGTGCCGAGCGCGTGCACGCGCTGCAGGGAATTTCGCTGGACGTCGAGCGCGGAGACTACGTCGCGATCGTCGGACCCTCCGGGTGCGGGAAATCCACGCTCCTCAATCTGATCGGGGTGATCGATCAGCCGACGTCAGGGACTGTGACCATCGCCGGGAACCGCGTCGACGCCATGAGCGACCGCGACGCGACATCCTTCAGACTGCGCAACATCGGCTTCGTGTTCCAGCGATTCTACCTGATGCCCATTCTGTCGGCACTCGAGAACGTGGAGCTGCCGATGGCCGAGGCGAAGATCCCAGCTGGTGAGAGAACGGTCAGGGGCGGGGAGCTTTTGAATTACGTTGGCCTGAGCCGGCGTGAGCGCCATCGGCCGTCCGAGCTGTCAGGTGGTGAGCAGCAGCGGGTGGCGATCGCGCGCGCATTGGCAAATTCCCCGGCGCTGCTTCTCGCCGACGAGCCTACCGGTGAGCTCGACGCGCACACGGGCGCGGAGATCATCTCCTTGTTTCAACGCCTCAACTCGGATGGGACGACAATCATCGTGGTCACTCACGACGAAGATCTCGCCAACGCAGCGCGTCACAAGATCCACATGCGTGACGGAAGGATCGTGGACGCATGATCGCGCGGCTCGCGCTACGCAACATCACTTACAGGCCCTGGAGATCGGTCCTTCTATTCTTCGGATACGGGATCGGCGTCGCGGTGATGATCGTCTTGCTCTCTATCGGCGAAGCGATGCTGTCCCAGGCGCGCAACGAGAAGCTCGTCGGCGGTGGGACGATCACTGTCCTGCCCGAGGGGTTGGATGTGGAAGTGATGAAAACGGGGGGAATTGGTGGACTCTTTTTCTCCATCGATCACGCGTCGTTCCTGTATCGCCAGCTGTTCGCCTCGCCCCGGTTCGCCGAAGCGATATCGGCGGTCGCTCCGCAGATCGAAGGCAGGCTGCTCTATCTTCGCGCCAGTGACGGCCGAGAGTATGCCGTGCACGCGAGCGGAGAGATCCCGTCGGCGACGAGGGCTGTGGGCGCCGCGCCCGAGATCGCGCAGGGGAAGTGGGAGAACGACGACGGGGACCGTCGCTGGATCGTTCCGACTCCTGCCGAGCTGCGCCACGAGATCGATCATTTCCATTTGCCCGGCGACAGCGTAGCCCACAAGGAGACGTGGGCCGAGTGGCACTACTTCAACGTGCTATACGACGGTGGCAAGCACTGGGCACTCATCTCATTCATCGTGGGCGGCGACGTCACCGGGACGAAATGGGGAGGGCAGCTCGGAGTAACGCTGCGCGAGCAGGGTGGAGCAACGCGCCGTTTCGCGTCGACGCTCGATCGATCGCAGGTGCGGTTCTCGACGAGTGATGCGGATCTCGTTTTTGGCGATTCCCATGTCACGGTTTTGCCGAACGGGGACTACGAGGTGCGCGCGAACGCTGGCAGAGCGGCCATCTCGCTCACGGTGCGCCCGGCACCATACGCCTATTTCCCGGGTGTCTCGATGGGGTCCGGTGGCTTTGTATCCGGCTACACCGTGCCAGCGTTGCGGGCGTCGGCGTCGGGAACGTTGTGCGTGGACAGTCGGTGCGATACTCTCACCGACGCACAATCGTATCACGATCACAACTGGGGAGTCTGGCAGGGCGTCACCTGGGACTGGGGGGCGTCGCGGGCGGGACAGTACGCGTTGCTTTATGGAAGAGTGTCTCCGCCGGACAGCGCGGTTTCGACCCCGCCGGTAATCGTGTATCTGATCGACTCGCTCGGATTCCGCGGGGTGTTCAGGCCGAAGCTCATCTTCTACGAGGATGCGCGAACCATCCGCCAGGGCCAGACGATTCTGCACGTCCCCTCACGAGCGCGCTTCTCCGATATCCGCGGCGACGACACGCTGAGAGTGGACATCTCAGTCGAGGATGCGATCGCTACCGATACTCGTCCGCGGGTCGCCAGGGACGGGGAGCGCGGCGATCCATTGGGCTCGCCGAAGGCGCGCCCGTACTTCATCCAGATGAAGGGGACGGCGCGCATCTCCGGTCGAATCGAGGGACAGCCGCTAACCGGCACCGGTACCGGCTTCTTCGAGACATACCGCTGAAGCAGGGCCGGTCGGCTTTCATGCTGTCCTCCCCGACTTGACATCGGGACTTCGTGGCTTCCGATTGAACGTCATGTCCGCGGAGATTCATATCGGCACTCAGGGCTGGAATTACGATGCCTGGGTCGGGCCGTTCTATCCGACAGCCACGCGACCGTCGGACTTTCTAACCGTCTACGCCCGCGCATTCGACTCCGTCGAAGTCGACTCGACCTTCTACGCATCTCCCGCCGCGACCACGATTCGAAGCTGGGTCGATCGCACTCCGAAGGGATTCGTGTTCGCCTTGAAGCTCCCGCAGGAGATCACCCATGAGCACAGGCTGCGCGACAGCACGGGCGCATCAGAATCGTTCTTCGAGCGCGCTCGGGAGCTCGGCGACAAGCTTGGGCCGATCCTTGTTCAGATGGGTCCCGATTTCCAGTCCGGCGAGCTTCCGGCGCTGGTCGATTTCATCAGTCGTGCGCCATCAGATCTCCGTATAGCTATCGAGTTCAGACATCGAGGCTGGATCACCGATGGGGTTCTGGCGCTGCTGGGGGAGCACAACATCGCGCTGGCCCTTGTAGACGGCAGGTGGATTCCGCGCAAGCTGATGTTGGAATTGGCGGCGCGGCCGACGGCGGACTTTGCCTACATCAGGTGGATGGGGCCGAACCGCGACCTCGTCGACTATTCGAGGGTTCAGGTCGATCGGTCGCACGAAGTGGACAGGTGGAGCGACGCGATCGAAGACCTGTCCGAGAAGGTTTCGCACATTTACGGATACGTAGCGAATCATTTCTCGGGACACAGTCCGGCAACCGCCCGCGAATTTCAGTATCGGCTTGGGCAGACGCCCGTGGATCCCGATCTGCTCGGCGAGCAGATGTCGTTGTTCTAAGCCAACTGCACCCGTTCAGTTGCATTCAACCACCTTGTGAGAGCGAGGCCTAGCATGTTCCTCGGCCACTACGGACTAGCCTTCGCCGCCAAGCGCGCGGCGCCGCGCACGTCGCTTGGCGCGCTGGCGTTCGCCGCACAGTTTCTCGACGAGCTGTGGCCAATTCTCCTGTTGCTCGGTGTAGAGCAAGTGAGGATCGTGCCCGGTTTGATGGCGACGAGTCCGCTGGATTTTGTGTCGTATCCATACTCGCACAGCCTGGCGATGGCCGTCATGTGGGGGGCGTTGATCGGCGGAGTTTACTACTTGCTTCGGCGGTACGGACGCGGGACATGGGTAATTGCGATACTCGTCGTGAGCCACTGGTTCCTCGATCTGGTGGTGCACAGGCCCGACCTCCCGCTCTGGCCCGGACCCAACAGTTCGAAGTTCGGGTTGGGCCTTTGGAATTCCGTAGCGGCAACCTACGTTATCGAGTTCGCCATCTTTGGCATCGGCATCGCGATCTACCTTCGCGCAACTCGGGCGCGTGATCGCATCGGCAGCTGGGGACTGTGGGCGTACATCCTCGTGCTCGCGGTGATTTACCTGGCGAGCGGCTCGCCGCCCCCGAGCGAAAAAGCCCTGGCCGGGACGGCTTTGGGCCTCTGGCTGTTCGTTCCGTGAGCGTGGTGGGTGGACAAGCACCGAACCAGGTGACTCTTCGCAAATGGATTCTCGGCGTCGTCGCGATCTCGCTGGCGATCATCTTCATCTCACTCGGCCTCTGGCAAGTCAGGAGACTCTCGGCGCGACAGCGGGCGAATGACTTTCTCGGCGCGAGAAGATTCGCCCCCGAAGTCTCGCTCGATTCCCTCCCACGCGACACCGCTGCCGCCCACTTCCGCAGAGTTCGCATCAGAGGGAGCTACGATTACCCGCAGGAGATCATCTACACGCTGCGCGGGCGCAACGGATCCCCTGGCGTCAACATCCTGACCCCGCTGCTGCGAAACGGCAAAGACACCGCCGTGCTCGTAAACCGCGGCTGGGTTTATTCAGCCGACGGAACGACGATTGACACTCAGCCATGGCGAGAGACCGACGCGATCGACGGGCATGGATTCGTAGAGACTTTTCCGACTCAGGGCCCGTTCGAGCCACCCAGTCCCAAACGGCCGAGATCGTTCCGCCGTCTCGATCGCGCGCGCCTCGCGAAGATTCTGCCGTATCCAATTGCGAATTATTATGTCGTTCTCACCGATTCGGCGTCGTCGCCGAGCGCGCCTCCCCGGGTTGAACAGGCGCCGCTGGATGACGGCCCGCACCGCAATTACGCCATCCAGTGGTTCTCGTTCGCGGCCATTTCTGTTGTTGGATTGGTTATCTTCCTGAGGCGTACATGAGCGACATAACGGTCGGAACCGCCAGCGAGAAGGAAGCGCGCGATGTAGCGGAGAGCGCGCGAGAAACCGAATGGGCTCACCCGAGCTTCGTACGAGAGCTTTTTCTCGGACGGTTCCGGCTCGATCTGATCCATCCGCATCCGCCGGCTGACACCGCCGAAGAAGCGCGCGCGAAGCCGTTCATGGACAAGCTGCGCTCGTTCATGGAGCGCGTCGACTCTGAGGAGATCGATCGCACTGGCGAGATCCCGGAGTCGATCGTTCAGGAGCTTCGTGACATGGGTGCCTTCGGGATCAAGATCCCGAAGGAGTACGGCGGACTGGGCTTGTCCCAGATGAGTTACATCCGCGCCATCGAGATGGTGACATCGAAGGATGGATCGCTCACCGCGTTGCTCTCCGCGCACCAATCCATCGGAGTTCCTCAACCGCTGAAGCTTTTTGGCACCAAGGAGCAGAAGCGAAAATATTTCCCCCGCCTCGCCAAAGGCGCGATCTCGGCCTTCGCGCTGACGGAAGTCGACGCCGGATCAGATCCCGCCAACATGCGGTGCACTGCGACTCCCTCTGAAGACGGGCGAAGCTTCGTCATCAACGGGGAGAAGCTCTGGTGCACGAATGGAACGCGCGCCGAGCTGTTCGTCGTGATGGCGCGCACACCGGAGAAAATGATAAAGGGGAAGCCGGTCAAGCAGATCACGGCGTTCATCGTCGAGTCGTCGATGCCGGGCGTCGAAGTCGTGCATCGCCTTCGCTTCATGGGACTCAAGGCGATCGAGAATGGCGTCATCCGCTTCAACAACGTCAAAGTCCCGAGGGAGAACATTCTCTGGGAAGAAGGAAAAGGTCTCAAGCTCGCGCTCATTACGCTCAACACCGGCAGGCTCACCATTCCGGCCGGATGCGCCGGCGCCGGCAAGCAGATGGTGTCCATCACCCGCAAATGGGCTAACGAGCGTGTGCAATGGGGCCAGCCGATTGGCAAGCACGAAGCGGTGGCGCAGAAGATTACGCGCATGACTGCGTACACCTTCGCGATGGAAGCGGTGGCCGAGCTGTCGGCGGCGCTCTACGAGAAAGGTGCATACGACATCCGGCTGGAGGCCGCGATCGCCAAGCTTTTCAACACCGAAGCCGGGTGGCGGATCATCGACGACACGATGCAGATCCGCGGCGGCCGCGGCTACGAGATGGCCGAGTCACTCGCACGGCGCGGCGAGCCGGCGATACCGATCGAGAGGGCGATGCGCGACTTCCGCATCAATCTCATCTTCGAGGGATCGTCGGAGATCATGCGCCTCTTCATCGCGCGCGAAGCGGTCGACCACCATTTCAAGCTCGCCTTCAACATCGTCAACCCCGAGTCGACGTTCAAGGAGAAGCTCTCGGCGATGGCGAACGCGACGCCATTCTACCTGACTTGGTATCCATCGCGTTGGCTGAACGCGGCGAGGTTCAGGAGATACGGCGAATTCGGGGAGCTCGCGCGTCACGTACGCTACATCGAGCGGACGACTCGCCATCTCGGGCGATCGATCTTCCACGCGATGGTGCGGTTCGGTCCGAAGCTCGAGCGCAAGCAGATGGTGTTGTTCCGCGCGGTGGATATCGGCGCGGAGCTGTACGCGATGTCGGCGGCGTGCGCGCGAGCCAAGATGCTGTCGAAGCAGGGAAGACCGGAGGCAGTCACGCTCGCGGGCGCGTTCTGCCTCGAGGCTCGCGACCGCATCAAGCTCCACTTCGACCAGCTCTTCGGCCCCAACGATCCGGCGCTTTATAAGGTTGCGATGGAAGTTCTGCGCGGTGAGCACGCGTGGCTGGAGCAGGGCATAGTGTCCAGTGTGGCTCACGTCGACAAGACAAAACGGCGTCCCACAGGAAGTGGTGGCGCCGTTCTGGATACCGATCCTCGTACCGCAACAGTCGGCGCTACACGGTAGCCGCCGGCTGCTGTTTCGCGGTCAATCCGATCCCGAGCATCGCGATCGCAAGAACAGCGTGAAGCCCGATGTCCGCGCCGCCGAGAGGCACGAGCCCGAATCCTGTTGGCGAAAGGAATCCCACGAATGTGAGAACGGCGTAAATGATTCCGCCGGCGGTGAAGAAGGTCTTCGATCCTGCCCACGCGCGTGAAGCAACGAGTCCCCAGATTCCGAATACGAGGTGAACGATGTTATGCAGCAAGTTCACCGGAAAAACTCCGAGCACCATTCCAGTGGTCGGATCCATCGCCATTACGAGTCCGCCGGGTGAGATGAAGCCCAGCACCGCGACGAGAATGAAGATGACTCCGAATACACCCGCGAGCTTCTGAAGCGTGGTCGTCATCCGCGCATCTCCTTGAGAGGGTCACAGCAATGTACCGCGAAGAATCAAAAGCGCGACGTAGAAATAGATCGACAGGCCGGTAACGTCGACGAGCGTCGCGACGAATGGCGCCGATGCGCTCGCTGGATCGAAGCCAAGTCGTTGCAGGATGAACGGAAGCATCGCGCCCGCCAGGGAACCGAATGCGACGACTCCGATGAGCGCGACCCCAATCGTCAGCGCCAGCAGGTTCGAATGTGGATACTGCGTAATGCCGAGATGCTGCCACAACAGGATGCGCGTGATTCCCATCAATCCGAGAATCACGCCGAGTAACAGTCCGCTCGGCAGCTCTCTGAGCGCGACCCTCCACCAGTCGCGGAGCTTGATCTCCCCGAGCGCCAGCGACCGGATGATGAGTGATGTCGCCTGAGAGCCGGAGTTCCCGCCGGAGCTGATGATGAGCGGGATGAACAGTGCGAGCACTACTGCCCTGGCGAGCTCGTCCTGGAAATGTCCCATCGCCGAGGTGGTGAGCATCTCGCTGAGAAAAAGCGCGGCGAGCCAGGGCGCGCGCTTTCCGATCATGGAAAAGAATCCGATCTGGGTGTAGGGCTGGTC
>JALYYH010000255.1 GCA_030946665.1 Gemmatimonadota bacterium | reverse complement strand
TCAGCGCGCAGCAGCTCGCGGAAGTCGAGAACATCGTCAATCGCGGAATTCTCGAGGGAGTGCAGCTGACGTTCGATCAGAGGCCCTACGCCGAAGCGGTGGCGGGCGGGGCGATGGCGCTGTTCGGGGAGAAGTACGGCGACGTTGTGCGAGTGGTGACCATTCCGGGCCTGAGTGTGGAGCTGTGTGGGGGGACTCACGTACGGAACACCGCGGAAATCGCGCTGTTCAAGATCGCGAGCGAGACCGGCGTCGCGGCCGGAGTGCGCAGAATCGAAGCGGTGACTGGACCAGGCGCGCTCGCCCTTTTCCGTGAGCACGAGCGCGAGCTGAAGGAGATCGAGCTGCTCGTGCGCGCGCCCGCTGGCCAGGCGGTGAAGCGCGTGCAGAGTCTGGTCGAAGAGCGTCGCGCGCTAGAGAAACGTGTAGACGAAGCGATGCGATCCGGCGGTGGCGGAACGATCAAGTCGCTGGTGGACCAGAGCTCTGTCGTCGACGGAGTGAGAATCGTCGCGGCGAGTGTGACTGCCCCCGACCTCCCCGCGCTGCAAGCGATGGGTGACGCGCTGCGCGACCAAATGGGAACGGGCGTCGGAGTCCTCGGCGCTTCGTTCGAGAATGGGAAGAACACGATGCTCACCGTCGTCAGCGACGATCTCCGCGGACGTGGCGTTCGCGCGGACACGATTCTGAAAGAGCTCGCCGCGGCGGCGGGCGGGAAGGGCGGCGGCAAGCCGCACATGGCGCAGGCGGGAATCCCGGATGCATCACGGATGGCGGCTGTCGTGGCGGAGGCGCCGGATATGATCAGGAAACTCTTGGGAGCCGCCAACTGAACACTGCCGGCTGGCATCGACTGCAACTGAACACTACCGGCCGGGAGCCGTCAGCGGCGCAGCTCTCGGCTACGGGCAAATGACAGATACCGATTGGCTATCCCGAATGAACCCTGGTCCTCCGGAGGAGCTCGCGACGGCGATGCGAAACGCACTCGACGATGCCGGCACTCCGACTGCTGAAGATCTCCTCGCGGCCGCCGAACGCATCCTGGATAGGGTCCTACGCACGGACTGCGAAGCCCGCGCCTCCGCGCTCGACCTGTTGACGGTCGATGCCCTCGTGACACATGCCCTGGAACTCGCTAGCAAGGATCCGAACGCCGCCGACGATTTTCCCGAACAGGCCCTGAGTCGAATCTCATCCGCATGGGAGTAGAAGAATCGCCAATAAAATCTGTCCGAGCCCGTAGCCCACGGCCGGCCCGCCGACCGCTCCCGGCCGGTAGTGTTCAGTTGTTGTTAGAATGATTGTAATCCTCTTCACAGGCGGAACGATCTCGATGCGCAACGACCCCGGCGGCTCGGGCGGCGCTCAGCCGGGACTCACCCCAACCGAAATCATGGCGGCGACGAGAGGAATACGCGCGATCACTGCCGTAGAGACGGAGGAGTGGGGCCAGTTCCCCGGACCACACATGACCGTCGAGCGGATGTGGGCGCTCAGAAACAGAATCGTCGAGCACCTCGCGCGGCCGGAAGTTACGGGAGTGGTGATCACCCACGGCACCGACACCCTCGAAGAGTCCGCGTACCTCGTCGCGCGATCGACGTCGAGCGAGAAGCCGATCGTGTTCACCGGCGCCATGCGCACCGTCAGCGACCTCGGCTGGGACGGTCCCGCGAATCTGTTCGAAGCGGTGCAGGTCGCCGCGAGTCCGGAGACGAGAGGATTCGGTGTGATGGTAGTAATTGGCGGCCAGATTTTCGCCGCGCTCGACACCACCAAGACGAATACCCATCTCCTCGACTCGTTCGAGAGTCCCGGGCTCGGGCCCCTCGGCGTTCTCGACGAAGGGGAATTGATTCTGCGGCGTGAGATGCCGCCATCGCCCCCCGTCATAGAACCTAAGACTTTGGCGACTCCCATCGACATCATTTTCGCCTCCGCCGGATCGGATGCACGCCTACTCGACGCATCGCGCGAAGTAGCTCACGGTCTCGTCCTCGCCGCGATGGGGCGCGGCAACGTCCCGCCGGCGATGGTCCCGGGAATCCAGAGATGGGTCGCCGACGGCAAGCCAGTCGTCATTACTTCGCGGACCCAGGGCGGAAGAGTGGGGCACACCTACGGCTATCCCGGTGGTGGCCGTCGCCTGGAGGAGATGGGCGCAATCTTCGGCGGCTCTCGCCGCGCCCAGCAGGCCCGCATAGATCTGATGCTCGCGCTCGGCGCGGGCATGAACGATACACAACTCAGAGAAATGTTCGACCAATGAGCAACGCAACAACCCGCCCACAGCCCGCGCGCGCCTCACAGCCCGCCCGCGCCTCACAGCCCGCCCGCGGCCCACAGCCGGCCCGCCGACAGCCCCCGGCCGGTAGTGTTCAGTTGCAGTTTATCTACGCATGAAACTGACCCCTCCCGAGACGGTGCAGGAGATCGCGGCTACTCTCGAGAAAGCCGGATTCGAAACCTGGTGCGTCGGCGGCGCGATCCGCGACGCCCTGCTCGGCCACCCGCACCTGGACTGGGACCTGGCAACAGCCGCCAAGCCACAGGACGTCCAAAAGCTTTTCAAGAGAACAGTCCCGGTAGGAATCGAGTTCGGCACTATCGGAATCCTCGACGCCGACAACGTGATGCACGAAGTGACGACCTTCCGCAAAGACGTGCAGACGGATGGCCGTCACGCCGTAGTCGAATTCGGAGTGTCGCTCGACGACGACCTCGGCCGCCGCGATTTCACCATCAACGCGATCGCCTACTCGCCCAGGACCGACGAGATCCGCGATCCCTTCGGCGG
>JALYYH010000242.1 GCA_030946665.1 Gemmatimonadota bacterium | reverse complement strand
GATATTCCAGTCTCCGGTCGCTCAACATCATCGGGTCGCCGCCGCTCATGATGACGTCGCGGATCTCGGTGTGCTCCCGCAGGTACTGAAATGCCGAATCGTACTGGTTGAGCGGGATCTTCTCCGGGTCACCGACCTTGCGACGTCGCGTGCAGAATCGGCAATAGGTGGCGCAAATCGGGCTGACGAGAAACAACGCGCGGTCCGGATACCGATGCGTGATGTTCGGCACGGGCGAGTCGCTGTCCTCGTCCAGCGAGTCGATCACGCCATCCACGACATCCAGCTCCTCGACGGTCGGCACGTATTGATTCCACATCGGATCGCCCACTTCCTTGATCTGCTCCAGAGCAGCGGGAGTGATTCGCATCTGGAAGTTGTCGAACGCCGGCTTCAGCGCTTCGACGTCGATGGCGTCGCGGCCGAACTTGTCCGCCAGCTTCTCCAGGTTCGCGATGCTTTGATCCTTGATGATCTGTTGCCAATCGCTCATTCGTGCACCACTCCGGCCCCGTGAGGGGCGTTGTAGATGATCGGAACTCTCACTCAACCCAGTCCAGACAGCCGGAGCGTCTTGACCCACCGCTCCGTGTAGTTCTCGCCGCGCTTGGCGAGCGCATGATCGCAAATGCGTCGAATGAGCTGCGAATACCCGATCGTCGCGACTCCCGCCATGCGGGCGAGTCCGGCGTTGGGCGAAATGTCCGGATTGGCATTCACCTCGAGCAGCCAGGGTCGACCCGACTGATCGATCCGGAAATCGCAGCGTCCATATCCTTCTCCTCCGACCACGTTCCAGGCTGCCCGGGCGATGACCACGAGCTCGTTCGCGAGATCTTCCGAAAGGTCGGCGGGGCAATTCGGCTTCGCCCCGAGATCCTCATCGCTGCCCGTCTCCCACTTGGAGCGATAGGAAACAATGTGCCACATCCCCTGCGGCATCTGGCCGAAGTCTATCTCGGCGATCGGCAGCGTCTCATCGCCCACGATTCCAACGTTTACCTCGCGGCCATCGATGAAACGCTGGACGAGAACTTCGTCCCATCCCTCGAGCATCGCATCTATCCTTGCCGTAAGGGCGCGCATGCTCCTCACCACCGATCTCTGCTCGATTCCGACGGAGGCGTCTTCAGCCACCGGCTTGCAGATCGCGGGAAATCCGACGCTCGTGACCTCATCGCCGCGACGCACATGTGACCACCGCGGCACCGGGAGCGCGGCGCGATCCAGCACCGTATTGACGAGATTTTTTCTGAGTGTGAGTGCGGTCGTCCAGCTCGAGCTCCCGGTGAACGGAACTCCGAGAAGCTCCAGCACCGATATGACCATGGACTCGTAGACAGCTTCGCCGTCGATGCCCTCGCAGAGATTGAATACGAGATCGAATTTGCCTTTGCGGACGCGCTCGACCCAGCGGCCGTCGTTGGTGACCGGCACGCGCACGACTTCCGTCGCCCAGTCGAGCAAGGCGCTTTCCACCGCTTCGATGGAATCGAGCAGCTGCACTTCCGGCGCCTTGCCGAGGGCAGAGAGCCCGTCGAACAGCAACGCTATCTTCATTGCGCGCTTCTCCATGTTGCTGCGATGCTCATTCAGCTCGCCGCGACCCAGCGTTCGGTTTGGGCAAGGCTCGACGACGCGACAGGCCGCAGCTTCACTCCCTGTCGTGCGGCGGCGAGCTTCAGGCAGCTCTGGATCAATTCGTCGTAGCCGATGCCCGCCGCCCGAGCGGCTTTCGGCAGGCACGAGTTGTCGGCTGGATCGGGCAGGATTCCCGGCAGCGGATTCACTTCCAGCACGTTCGGCACTCCCGCGCCATCGAGGCGGACATCGATTCTTGCCCAGTCGCGGCAGCCAAGAACCCGGAAAGCGTCGAGGGTCACTCTCTCAATGGACTTTTGAAGTGCGGTGCTGATACGAGCAGGGCACTGAAAAATGTCGAGCGGATTCTCGGGACGGTCCCAGATGAACTTCGCCTCGAAGCTGTAGATGGGCAGCGCGCCTTCCGGAAGCGTCTCGAAATTCATTCCGACGATCGGAAGCACCGCCGCTTCGTCGTCGTTGCCGAGTACGGCACAGGTGAACTCCTTGCCCGGGAGATATTCCTCGACGATGACCGGCTGGTTGTAGTTCTCGAGGAGAAGCCGCGCCTGGGTGAGGAGCTGGGGGCGATCCGCGCACAGATTGCGGTCGGTGATGCCTTTGGATGAGCCCTCGTGGAGCGGTTTGACGAAAAGCGGAAACCGCAGCTTCTCCGCCGCCGAGGGGAGCTCATCGCGCTTTCGCACGACAACAAACCTCGGACTCGGGATTCCGTGGAAGGCGAGCGTCTCCTTGGTTCTCGCCTTGTCGAGGCAGAGCGAAAGAGTGAAGGGATCGCTTCCGGAATAGGGAATCCCGTAAAACTCGCAAATCGCCGGCACGTGAGCCTCTCGGTTCACGCCGTCAAATCCTTCGGCGATGTTGAAGACGATGTCCGGTTTTTCCCGGCGTAGCCTCTCCGGAAAGTCTTCTTTCGCCTCGATGCGAGTGACTCTTCCCAGCTTGGAGAGGGCTGATTCTACGGCGGCGATCGTGGTGGGACTGTCCCACTCGGCGAACTCGTCGCGGGCGATTAACTCCGCTATCGACAGATCAAGGATTCTACTGGGAGGCTCTTCATCGGGACGCGAAAGCTCCCCGTCTTCCTGACGGCCGCCCTCTGACGCTGGGCTGGCGAGCTCTGATGGCTCGGGTTTCTGATTGTAGGCGAGACCGATAAGAGTCATTGACACCTACGAGAATTCACGCGATCGAATCATGGTGACGAGTATATAAACGCCGACCATGTGGCG
>JALYYH010000239.1 GCA_030946665.1 Gemmatimonadota bacterium | reverse complement strand
TTCCGCAGGAGGCGTTTCTCGCGGTGCTGCAGGTTGACTGAGTGAGCGGATCGCTCGTTATCCAGACGAGCTTTCTCGGCGACGTCATACTCACGACGCCGCTCATCGCGGAGCTTGCGAAGCGTTCGGCGGTCGACGTGCTGGTAACTCCCGAAGGCGCCGCCCTTCTCGCGAACAACCCCAACATTCGCAACGTCATCAGGTACGACAAGCGCCAGACCTACGGCGCGAGCCTCAGCCTGTGGCAAACCATTCGGCAGCTGCGCAGCGGGCGGCCTTATGACGTTGCGTACCTCGCGCAAGGATCTTTCCGCAGCGGACTGCTCGCGATGATGACGGGAGCGAAGGAACGCATCGGCTTTGCAAGCTCCACCGGACGGGCGCTGTACACGAGGCAGCTTGCGTATCGGCCGGACCGCCATCACGCGGAGAGACTCTGGTCGCTGTCGATGGCGGAGTGTGCCGATCCACCAACGCCGGATCAGATTCGACCGCGCCTTTACCCTTCCGACGAAGAGCGCCGCATCGTCGACTTTCTCATCAACCGGGATGGCGGCTTCGACGACCCGTTCGTCGCCATCGCTCCCGGCAGCGCGTGGGGCACCAAGCGGTGGCCCTACTACGTCGAGCTCGCGAAGAAGCTCAGCGACGAATTCAGAATCGCGATCATCGGCTCGAAGGCGGACCTTCCGATTGCCAAAGCGATTACGGCGGCGCTTCCGGCGGAGCGTGTAATTGATGTAGTTGGCGTACTACCGCTGCTTGCCTCCGCGGAGCTGATTGGGCGCGCCCAGGCGATAGTGACGAATGACTCGGCGCCGCAGCATCTTGCGTCAGCGATGGGGACGCCGACTCTCACCATCTTCGGACCGACTGTTCCGGAATTCGGATTCGGCCCGCTCGCCGAGCGTCACGCGGTGGCCGGCATCGACGGACTTCCCTGTCGTCCCTGTCATCGGCATGGTCCACAAAGGTGTCCGCTCACGCACTGGCGCTGCATGCGCGAGCTCGGCCCGGAATACGTCTCGAGCCTGCTAAACGAAGTCCTCAACCCACCGGTGCCCGTATGAGCGTGAAGGAGCGTTACATCATCGGAGTGGACCTTGGCGGCACCAACATCGTTGCGGGTGCGATGCCTCTCGACGGAAGCCGCGAGATCGCCATGCAGACGCGCCCCACCCTGGCTGAGGGTGGCGCGACCGCGGTCGTGGAACGAATCGCGGAGATGATCGAGAAGGTCATCGCTCAAACGATGGCAGAGACGGGGGCGGAACGATCGGACTTCCTGGGCGTCGGGATCGGGTCACCCGGCCCGCTCGATCGCGCCCGGGGCATAGTGATAGTGACCCCGAATCTCGGCTGGAAGAATTTTCCACTTCGCGATGAGATATCCAGGCGAGTCAGTCTCGACGCTACCCTGGACAACGACGCGAACTGCGCCACGCTTGGCGAGTTCTGGTGCGGAGCAGCCGTGGGGGGACGCAACGTCGTGGGAATGACGCTCGGAACCGGAATCGGTGGTGGCCTGATCCTCGAGGGAAAATTGTATCACGGAGCGTCCGACGTAGCCGGCGAGATCGGGCACACCACAATCGACTCTACGGGCAGGCGTTGCAAGTGCGGCAACTACGGATGCCTGGAGGCGTACGCATCCGGACCGGCGATCGCCGAACGCGCGCGTGAAGCGCTTCGCGGAGACGAGGGCGAGTCGATTCTCGTCGGAATGGCGGGGGGCGATCCAAAAAAGATCACGGCCCAAACCGTGTATGAAGCATCAAAGCGCGGCGATACAGTCGCGAGGGAAGTCGTCCGCGAGACAGCGCGCTTCCTCGGGGCGGGAGTCTCGAATCTCCTCAACATCTTCAACCCCGATACGGTAGTGCTCGCCGGTGGAGTCACACAGGCGGGTGACGCGTTGTTCCAGCCACTTCGCGCCGAAGTAAAACGTCGCGCCTTCAAACCGGCCGTACAGGCCTGTCGCATTGTGCCGGGCGCCCTTCCGCTTTCCGCCGGCGTTGTGGGTGCCATAGCGACGTTCAAGATGCAGAACCTGGGTGAGCTCTAGCTGATGATCCGGCTCCAAGGTCCATGACCCGCAAACGGCGAGTGGGTGTAATCGGGACGTTCGTCTGGGACGTGATTCACGGGCGCGACCCGCGTGATGCGCCCGTGGAAGAATGGGGCGGCATCACCTACGCGCTCGGTGCCCTCGAGGCTGCTCTCAGCCCGGACTGGGAGTTCGTCCCCATACTGAAGGTTGGAACCGATCTGGCCCATTCGGCGCGTCAGTTCGTCGCGGGCCTCGAGCGCGCAGCACCGGACGCGGCTCCGATCGAAGTTCCGCATCCCAACAATCGCGTGGTGATGCACTATCAGAGCGACGAGCGCCGATGCGAGCATCTCAGTGGCGGCATTCCAGGTTGGAGCTGGCTGGGCCTCAAGCCGCTGCTCGCCGACCTCGACGCACTTTACATCAATATGATCAGCGGGTTCGAGCTCGATCTCGAGACGGCTCAACTGATTCGACAACATTTTCGCGGCCCTATCTACTGCGACATCCACTCTCTCCTGCTTGCGGTGCAGCCGAACGGAATACGGACTCTACAACCTCTTCCGAGTCCGGCGGCGTGGTGCAGGTGCTTCGATCTGATACAGGTGAATGAAGAGGAGATGAGCATGATTGCCAGCGACCCGATGGCCTTGGCTGCTGTCGCTTTCGCCGAGGGCGTTTCCTCGGTGACCATTACGCTTGGTAGTCGCGGTGTCATCTATTTTGCTGCGCCGGGATTCGAGCGATTGTCGGATGTGGGGCGGCCGGCGCTCGCCGCGACGTCTGGCGCGATCCGCACCGAAAAATTGCCTGCCAGGCTTCCGAGGCACGCCGGGCCTGGAGATCCTACCGGCTGCGGCGACGTCTGGGGCGCAACTTATTTCTCGCGGCTACTCGCGGGTGATAGGTTAGACGTGGCGATTGACCGCGCTCTCGAGGCGGCTGCCCGGAACGTGGACCATCGCGGCGCCACTGGTCTTGCCGACTACCTGCGGGGAGAACTGAGCATCAAGTGACGACAATCATCAACGTTCCACATTCGCTCGAGGACAAGTCGTTCGAGCTGGTGCTGGATCAGGTCGCACCGTTGCCGCTTGACGAGAAGATCATCGTCGACACCAGGCACGCCCGCTGGGCGTCGCCGTATGGACTGACGGCGCTGCTCGCCCTGGCGCAGTCGCGGGCCGAGCGTCCGGTCCTGTATGTTCCCGAAGCCGAGAACGTCAGCCACTACTGGTCCCGCATGGATTTCTTCAAGCACGCAGCTGAGCTGTATGAGATCCAGGGTCGGGTGAAGAGCACCAAGGCGGCGGAAACCAGCGTGCTGCTCGAGGTCACGTCGATTTCCAAGAGTGACGATGTCCACGATGTGGTCGACAAAATCCAGCAGCGGGCGCAGGACGCGCTGGTGAAGAACCTGAATCTCGACGCGAAGATCACTATGCGCTTCACCATGGCGCTCTCGGAAGTCTGCCAGAACATCGTCGAGCACGCCGGCCGCGGCGGCTGGGTCGCGGTCCAGACCTACACCTGGCGTGTTCGGTTGGGGGGCAGAAAGGTGGTCGTGATTGCAGTTTCCGACCCCGGAGTCGGATTTAGGCAATCCCTCGAGTCGGCGCCCGGGTTCGTCAAGCGGGAACGTTGGGACGACGGCCTGGCCCTGGAAGAAACCGTAATGCGTGGCGCGTCCCGGTTCAGGGATCCGGGCCGCGGTCAAGGCCTTGCGGGAGTGCGCAAGTTTGTGGGAACGTGGGATGGGAAACTCTCCATCCGGAGCGGCACGGCGCGCATCGCGGTCCTTCCCAAGGGAGACTGGGATGAGGACGAACCTCTCCTGGAAGACCTTTCCCATTTTCCAGGCGCACAGGTGCAGATAACGATCCCGGAGCGGGTAGCGTGATCAACCATATCGATGTCAGCTCGATGCTCAGAAAGAGCGTCTGCGAGCTCTACTCCAACCTCGTCACGCGTCCCACCGGCGCAGCGGTGAGATGCGAGATAGAGCACGAGCTGGATCGGATCGGCGATCGCGCCCTCACCGTCATAGACTTTTCACA
The DNA here is from genome assembly GCA_030946665.1 of Gemmatimonadota bacterium. The sequence continues at coordinate 676 of JALYYH010000239.1, read as the reverse complement.
CGTCGGGCTGCTCGACTTCTCCTGCGCGGACGAGATCGTCGCCAAGCTCCTGCTGCAGTACGTGAGCCTCGATGCTCCGCGTCGCGAGGTCTACTTCCTGTTTCGCGGCATCAGCGAATCGCACATGGATGCCATCGAGGCGGTACTCGAGCGACACAAGCTTGCGCTCGTGACGCAACACGCAGACGGTGGGTCGCGTCTGGTCGGCATCGTCGACGTCGACGAGAGAAAGGCATGGGAGATCATCTCGCGGCTCGGCGCCGGCGCCAGCGCTGACGTCGCCGATGCAACCGGCCTTTCTCGTGAAGTCGCCGAGCGCATGCTCGATACTCTTTGGCGGAGGCGTCTGGTAATCCGGCATGATCACGGCTACGTCGCCGTGGGTAGCGCTACAGCGCCAGCGGAGCCGATGAGGCTCGATGCATGATGGAAGGATTTCAGCCCTGGCTGATGGTCTCCAGATACATAGCTACGCGGCCCGGTGATCCGGAGCGTGGCCCGCTCGTGAGACTCCACCCCTCGGACGCGCGTAAGCGGCTGCTGGAAGATGGAGAGCTCGTGTGGGTCTACGGCCCGCGACGTCACGACATGGCGGTGCTCGTCGTCGATGATACGGTGAGCCCCGGCACCGTCGTCGCCCGCGACGTTCTCGGGATTGCGCCGGCCGAAATCGTTC
>JALYYH010000222.1 GCA_030946665.1 Gemmatimonadota bacterium | reverse complement strand
AGACTTCCGGCGAGATGCTCGTGAGCCTGGTGCTGATCGCGCTGCACCGCGAGCCGTGGGGAACAGCGCGCGCGGAGTTCGTGGACTGGCAGGCGATGGCGACCGGCGTGGTATTCTGGCGCGTGTTAGGCGTGAGCGTGTGGGCGTTGCTGCTCGGCGGCACGGTGTCGTTCATCCGCGGGCGCGTGCTCAAGGAGACGGGGAGGGATGTAGATCCCAAAACGCTTCCCGACGGTCAGCCCTTCATCGAGAGAAGGCAGAGGAACGAGCTTTAGCCCCTGGCTGCTACCCGCAACCAGGGTTTGCAGTTTCAGTTCTTCTACGCCGCGGTGGTCTCTTCGCAGTATTTGTCGAACGCGCTCGTCAGATCCTGCGCGATGGCATCCGAGCTCCGACCCTCTATCTGATGGCGCTCGAGCATGTAGACGAGCTTGCCATCCTTGAGCAGCGCAATCTGCGGTGAGCTGGGAGCATAGCCCGTGAAGTAGCTGCGCGCTCTCTGTACTGCGTCGACGTCCTGTCCAGCGAACACAGTGGTGAGGGTATTCGGCCTGGTGTCGTGCTGGATCGCTTTCGCGACCGCGGGGCGCGCATTCCTGGCGGCGCAGCCGCACACGGAGTTGACGACCACTAGAGTGGTACCCGGCGCGTTCTTGAGCTTGGTATCGACTTCCTGGGCAGTGCGCATTTCCTCGACGCCGATCTGAGTCAGTTCCTGACGCATCGGGGTTACGAATCTTTCGTCGTACATCATGCAGTACCTCTTCTGGTTGGCTATGGTGGGTAACTCAATATAAACGGCGCGCGTTGGGATTGATGCCGGCGCAGAGTCTGATCGAGATCTCCTGGGAGTCCGCTAAACTGCGGCTCCAAAGCTCCATACGCCGACGAAAAAGCTCCCAGCTCGTTGCCCTGCACAGCTGTAGCTCCCTGCCTCAGTTCTGTGGATGCCAGATCACGTCGCGATCTCGACGTCCGGATCATTTGGAGTAGGACACCCACCTCGCCATTTCCTTCATGGTGGGCCTCTTCCCGTACATGAGTAGCCCGACGCGGTAGATCCGCGACGCCAGCCACAGCGCGGCCAGGCACCCGACAGCGAGAAATCCGAGACTCGCCGCCAGCTCGAGAGGCGGCACGCCCGTCACTGCCATTCGTATCGGCATGATGATCGGCGATGAGACGGGAACGAGGGACAATACTCTGGCCGTCGTTCCTGTCGGATTGAGGAGCACCGGCTGGATGAACACCGCCGTGCTCACGATCACGATCATGAGCGGGCTCGCTGCCTGCCTCGCCTCGGACTCGCTGTTGACCGAAGATCCCACCGCCGCGTAGAGAGACGAGTAGAAGATGAAGCCGAGCAGGAAGAACAGCAGGAAGATGATTCCAGCTACGAGTGAGATGTCCGGCAGAGTAAAGTTCACCGTCGGCGCTCCCAGTCTTTCCATGATCGGCGCCCGCAGCTTGAGCAACACGTAGGTCGTCACGAGCCAGATGATTTGCTGGGTGAGACCAACGGCACCGACGCCGAGAACCTTGCCCGCCAGCAGCGTATCCGTGGGCACACTCGACATCACAACCTCGGCCACTCGCGTCGTTTTCTCCTCGAGCACGCCACTCATGATCGTCTGCCCATAGATCACGATCGACATGTAGAGCAGGAATCCGATCGCGAATCCGAACATCACGCTTGCCATGCCCGAACCAGCGCGCCCCTTGTCCGTTATACGCTCGGTGCCGAAATCGAGCGGGATGAAGGTAATCTCCTTCATTCGAGAATTGTCGAGGCCGACCTTCTCGAGGCGGGAGGCGAGGATCGTCTCGCGGATCGCGGTCTTGATCTGGGCCATGTCCGCGATGGACGTCGCATTGCGCCCGGCATACCGCGCTGATTCACCCGCGAGTGTCTGCTGGTCGACGACGATGTATCCGGTCTTGTCCTTCTTCATCACCTCGTGCGTTGCGGTGGTCTCAGCCTGGCTCAGCGCACTGGGCGCGAGGACTCTCACCTCCGGCACTCGACCCGGGATCGTGCTGTCGCCGGCGATGCTGACGGCGAGACGCCGTCCGAACCCATTTCCCGACGCGTCAAGGATCGTGGTGTTGTAGATGTCGGCCGTCGCCTTGCTGCGCGACGCCAACCACGCCGGAACGATGATGATCGCACTGAAGAAAATGGGCCCGAACAGAGTCGCGATCACGAACCATTTGGAGCGAACGCGCTCCAGGTACTCTCGCTTGATGATCGCCCAGAGCTTAGCCATGTCCGGTCATCCCCTCTTCGACGCCTGTTGCGCCTACTTTCTGCAGGAAGATC
>JALYYH010000080.1 GCA_030946665.1 Gemmatimonadota bacterium | reverse complement strand
GTAAAGGCAGGCGCCAAGGCTGAAGGTGAGAGTGTGAAGACGGAGAAGGCCGAGGTAAAAGCGGCCAAGCACAAGAAGGCGACCGCGAAGAAATAGTTCTCGTTCGGGCTAGAGCCCGAGCGTCAGCTGTAATTCGGGGACGAGCGCTGCAGCAAGCGACTCGTCCCCTTCTTCTTCGTCATCGCTTCGCGACCAGCCGCGCACTCTGTACTTCGCGCACAACTTCTCGAAGAAGCGAGCCAGACCTTCGCGGTATTTCTCACCGGCGTAGGCGCTATTCCCGTAGGTGTTGCGGTACCTCTCCGCCAGATGCGGGAACTCCTGCTCGATGAAAGGCAGATAGCGATTCCTCGCCGCTGACATGAGTCTCACCGCGCACGCTCCCACGTAGGTGGCGCCAGCTTCCGACACACGCTTCACCAGCGCTTCGAGATCAGACGGGTTGTCGGTAATTCCCGGAAGGACGGGCATGCAGTTGATGCCCGCGTCGATTCCGGCTTCTCGCAGTCTGGCGAGAGCGCGCACCCTCGACTCTGGAGTCGGCGACCTGGGCTCGATCCGGCGGGCAAGCTCGCGATCGAGCGTGATCAGCGATAGGTGTACGGAGAGGTCGGAGATGCGATTGATCCGCGAGAGCAGATCGATGTCGCGAGTGATGAGCGGGCTCTTCGTGATGATCACCACACTCAGTCCCGGATGCTCGGCAAGCACTTCGAGGATGCCGCGAGTGACTCGAAATCTTCTTTCCGCCGGTTGGTAAGGATCCGTGGCTGTGCCGATCACCATCGTCTCGCCCTGGAGCAGCTTGAGATGACGATCGCTGCCGAAGCGGAGAGTTCGGCTTAGAACATCGGGCGCATTCTTCTTGACGAAAATGTTGCGCTCGAATGCGAGCCAGGGCGGAAGCCTGTCATACGCGATGCCCAACTCCGTCGTCATCTTGTCGTCGCTCGTCGCGCGCTCCATCACGTAGCGATGGGTGTAGCGCGCGTAGCAGTAGGCGCATCCGAATGCGCAGCCGATGTACGGGTTGATGGACCAGAAGCCCATCCCCGTAGTCTCCGGTCCGTTGAGGACGCTCTTCGCGGGTGACGAGTAGTAGCGGATGTCCTTCTGCTCGCCGATGACGGGAAGCTGGCGCGAGGTCCGCTCGTAGCTCGCCCCGAACAGACTCGGCTCTCTCTGTTTCACACCCGAATATACCCCGAAACAAGGGCGGCGTCCAGTTCGCGTAGCGGGACCGGCATCCACGGAACCAAAGCAGGGAGCTATGAGCCAACTACGCTGGGAGCTGTTTAGCTTTTCCGGCGGTGCCGGGAAGGTTCACTAGCGCACCTTGATCAGAACGAAAGGCCGACAGAAGCTCCGTCCCCCGTCGGTCTCACAAAAAAGTGGCTGTACCTCGGATCCCTCGATATCCGCCACGCGTGGATCGCCGAGAATCCGCCGAAAATGAGGGAGAGCTGAGTTTTCGAGAGTGAGGACGTCCGCGCCATGAAGCTGATGTCACTGACGGATCCGTTACGACCAATCGTGATGTAGAAGAGAGTCGTGCCGATTCCGCCAGCCAGGATTCCTCTCTCGATCGCGCCACCGCGTGAATGGGGGATGTCGAGGATGGCTTCGTCGATCAGCGCCTGGGTCGTCAGCCCAGCCGCCGAAAAGAGAAATTGCTTGTGCGGGTACTTTTGGCTGTCGATTCCTGAGTAAACCGTCGGCCGGCCATTGTCGAAACCGATATACGGGTGAAAGCCCAACGCGATGGAAGTCAGGATGTGGGCGGTCTCGTGCGCCAGAATGCTCGCGCCAAAACCGAAAGCGAAGCGTCGCCAGTAATTGTCCTGAGGCGCGGCGCGATCCGCTGCTGGACCCGTTTGTGCGAGAGCTAGCGCAGGTAGGCCGGAGAGCAGCATCACACTCGCCAGGCCACCAAGCATTGCGCGCGATGGTCTAAAACTTATCTTCTTCGCCGAATGTTCTGCTCGGAGCAATTCACTGATGGCGGCTGAACGGTTATCTGACATCGCGATTCAGCGGGAGCTGGGAACTCTGCCCGGCTGGAGCCGGCGTGGAGAAGTGATAACCAAGACGTTTCAGTTCCGGAGTTTTCTCACCGGGATCGATTTCGTGACCGCGGTGGCGAGGGCGGCCGAAACCGCCGACCATCATCCCGACATCGATATTCGCTACACCAAGATCATCTGCACTCTGAGCACTCATTCCGCGGGCGGAATCACGCAGAAGGATCTCGACATGGCGAGGCAGATAGAGAAAGTGCAGGAGCAATAAAGGCGTCAACTGCAACTGCCAGTTCTGAGGTCATAGTTGCGGTTAGTTCCGACGGTTCCCTGCAATTCTGAGTATCGCCATGAACATGTTGAGCAGATCGAGGTAGATCTGCACCGCTGCGCCGACGTACTCGTCCGGCCCATAGAAATTGCGCAGGCGCCAGGTGTCGAACACCAGCAGGCCGCTGAACAGCAGCACTGCCACTGATGCGAGCCAGAGATCGGCTGTGGCATTGCCGAGGAAAGCGTTGAGAACACTGGTGAGAATCAGCACCCAGAGTCCGACGATGAGGAAGCTTCCCCAGGCGCTGAAGTCGCGACGACTGACGAAGGCGTACAGCGTGAGAATCCCAAACGCGCCGAGGGTCAGCACCGCTGCCTGACCGATCAATCCAGGCTGCTGCCTTCCGTAGAAAAAGAGCGCTGGCGAGATCATCACGCCCATCACGAGGTTGAACAGCAGGACGAGGCCGATGTTCATCGGGAACTGGGTCTTCATCCGTGTCGCCACGAGGAGCGGCGCCAGCGCGCAGAAGAATGCGATGAAGGGATGCTGGGCAACGGCCAGCAGCAACCTCGGCTGGGACAGCCCGAAGGATGCTCCGACCATCGTCACCAGAACACTAATGAGCACCAGCGAATAAGTACGGCGAACGAGTGTCGCTCTCTCTTCTCCGGTACGGACGAGCGTTCCCGTTTGATATGACACACCCATGTTGACTAACTCCTAAGAGGGTCGAACGTGCGGAATATATTACCCCGCAGTTTTCGTAGCGATTCGGTCGAGCAGCGACGGAAGATCCTTGATGTTGTCGAGAAAATACGTCGGTTTGTGCGGCTCGAGCTGTGAGCGGGTGAATGGCCCCCACAGCGCCGCGATCGTAATGACGCCGGCCGCGTTTCCCGCGTCGATGTCGTGCGGGGAGTCGCCGACGAATACTGCTTCGTTCGACTCGTATTCGAGCTTTTCGAGCGCGGCGCGGACAGGGTACGGATCCGGTTTGTGGATGTGCACGGAGTCGTAGCCGATCGCGACCTCGATATAGTCGTCGGCGCCGATGAACTGGAGGCCGCGCTCCATCATCATGTTGCCCTTGCTCGTCACGACGCCCAGCGGGTGGCCGCGCTGGTAGAGCAATGCAAGCGTGTCGATGACGCCCTCGTAGTGCGCCATCAGACGGTCGTGATTCTCGAGCTGAAAGGTGCGATAGCGATTCAAGAGGCGCTCGCGATCCTCATCGGATTCCACGTATGGAGTGAGCTGCTTGGGCAGTGGAGTCCCCAGTCCTTCGATCCACTCCGCATCGGTCGGCTGGCGGGGCCTGCCGTGAAAGGTGTGCTTCATCGACGCCAGAAGGAGCGCTATCGAATCGATCAGAGTTCCGTCCAGATCGAAAAGAACGGCGTATGGCCGCGATTCAAGCATACCGCCAAAGTAATGGTTCGGGCGCCGACGTCGTAATGGGTGGTTTCGGAGGCAAACACGCCGCAATCAGCGTTGTAATGGGGGATTCCGGTCGCGATATTAGAAGGACCATGCCCCCTTCAGCCGCCATGCGCACGAGCTTCAGCAAGCTGTTCGATGAGATCGGCACCGTCGATCAAGTCGGAATAGAGGAGCGTGTGGCGAAGTTCACGACGCGGAGCATCAAGAAAAGCTCCAAGCTCTGGGGACTGAAGACAGCGGTTTCGATGGTCGACCTCACGACGCTCGAGGGAAAAGACACCCCCGGAAAGATCGCGTCGCTCTGCCAGAAAGCGCGGCGGCCCAGCTTCGATCCCGACGTGCCGCCGGTCGCGGCGGTTTGCATTTATCCGTTCCTCGTCAAACACGCGGCGCGGTGGCTCGCCGACACGGCGATCAAGGTTGCGTCCGTTGCGACAGCGTTTCCGTCGGGACAGAGTCCGCTGCCACTTCGCCTCGAGGAAGTGAGGACCGCCGTCTCCGATGGAGCGGACGAGATCGACATGGTCATCAACCGCGGACTTTTTCTCGCCGGGGAATTCAGCGCCGTGCAGGACGAGATCAGCGCTGTAGTCGACTCGTGCGGAGATGCCCAGCTAAAGGTCATTCTGGAGGTGAGCGAGCTCGATACCTACGACAATATCCGCGCAGCTTCCTTCCTGGCGATGCAGGTGATCCGTCCGGGCGATTTCATCAAGACGAGCACGGGCAAGGCCTCCGGCAGCGCCACGCTCGCCAACACACAGGTAATGATCGAAGCCATCCGGGATTTTTATCTGGCGACAGGAATAGCGATCGGGATGAAGCCGGCGGGTGGAATCAGGACGGCCAAGCAGGCGCTGCACTATCTCGTCGCAGTCAAGGAGACGCTGGGCGATGCGTGGCTGAATTCGACACGCTATCGCTTCGGCGCGAGCTCGCTGCTCAACGATCTTCTGAGGCAGATCGAAAAGGAAAAGACGGGCGCGTACCAGGCGCCCTATTACTTCACCGAGTCGGCGGAGAGCTACTGAGATGACAACGCCCAGGACGATAGCCCGACCTTCGGCGGTTGGCGGCTCCGTTCCCCAGCTGATATTCGGAGATCTGTGGGAGTACGATCCCGCTCCGGAAACCGCGGATCCCAAGCTCAAGCCGAACTACGATCTCTTCATCGGCGGAAAGTTCGTCGCGCCCAAATCCGGCAAATACTTCGAGTCGCTGAATCCAGCGACGGAAGGAGTTCTGGCCGAGATCGCCCTAGCCAGCCCGTCTGATGTAGACGCCGCGTATCACGCCGCGCAGAAGGCGTTCACTCCGTGGAGCAAGTTGCCCGGCGCGGAGCGCGGCAAATATCTCTATCGCATTGCACGGCTGATCCAGGACCGCGCGCGCGAGTTCGCCGTCGCCGAGACGATGGATGGCGGCAAGCCGATCAAGGAATCACGCGACTTCGACGTACCGATGGCGGCCGCGCACTTTTTCTACCACGCGGGCTGGGCCGACAAGCTCGAGTACGCGATGCCGGGCGTCACCGTCGTCCCACTCGGCGTGGTCGGCCAGGTGATACCGTGGAATTTTCCGCTGCTCATGCTCGCGTGGAAAATCGCGCCGGCTTTGGCGATGGGAAACACGGTGGTGCTCAAGCCAGCGGAGACGACGTCGATCACGGCCCTGAAATTCGCGGAGCTGCTGCTCGAGGCAGAGCTCCCGCCCGGCGTCGTGAACTTCGTTTGCGGTGCGGGTGAAACGGGCGCCGCGGTCGTCGGACATCCCATCGCCGCGAAGATCGCTTTCACCGGCTCGACGGAAGTTGGCAAGCTGATCATGCGCCAGCTCGCTGGCACCGACAAGAAGCTAACGCTCGAACTTGGAGGGAAAGCTGCAAATATAGTTTTTGACGATTCTCCTATCGATCAGGCCGTCGAAGGCGTCGTGAACGGAATCTTCTTCAATCAGGGACACGTTTGCTGCGCGGGAAGCAGACTGCTCGTGCAGGAGTCCATAGCAGAGATGTTCGTTTCGAAGCTGAAGAACCGGATCGATGTCCTTCGCGTGGGCAATCCCCTCGACAAGAATACCGACGTCGGCGCGATAAACTCCAAGGCGCAGCTCGACAGAATCGGCGAGCTGGTCGATTCCGGTGTGACGGCTGGCGCCGAGATGTACCAGTCGGCGGTGTGTCGCCTGCCGGCGAAGGGGTATTACTTCAAGCCAACGGTGTTCACGGGCGTGACGCAGAGCCACCGCATCGCCCGCGAAGAAATATTCGGACCCGTTCTAAGCGTCCTAACCTTCCGCACGCTCGAGGAAGCCGTCGAGAAGGCAAATAATACGATGTATGGGTTGTCTGCAGGTGTATGGACCGACAAGGGCTCGCGGATTCTCAAGATGAGCACGCTGCTGAAGGCCGGTGTGGTGTGGGCGAACACGTTCAACAAGTTCGATCCCTCGTCGCCGTTCGGCGGCTACAAGGAATCGGGCTTCGGACGCGAAGGTGGACGCCAGGGTCTCATGGATTACGGTAAGGTGGTCTAGCATGGCGCGCATTCCCGTAACGAAGACGCCGAAGGTGTATGTCGGAGGGCAGTTCATTCGGTCGGAGAGTGGGCGGGTTTTTCCAGTGAGGGAAGAGGGAAGAGGGAAGAGGGAAGGGGGACTGCTTGGCAACATTCCGCAGTGCACGCGCAAGGATCTACGCAACGCCGTCGAAGCCGCGGCGAAAGCCGGTCCTGATTGGGCGCATCGCACGCCCTACAATCGCGGTCAGATCATTTATCGGCTCGCTGAGATGCTCGAGTCGAGAAGCGGCGAGATCGCGCAGTCACTCGTGATCTCTGGCGCAGCGACGAAGGCTGCCGCGGCTAAGGAAGTGAGCGCGAGCGTCGACCGCCTCATCTACTACGCCGGCTGGTCCGACAAATACGAGCAGGTCCTCGGCAACACCAATCCAGTGGCCGGTCCGTTTTTCAACTTCACGGTCGCCGAGCCAATGGGGATCGTCGGCGTCATCGCGGATGATGCGGCGCCGCTGCTCGGTCTGCTGAGTCAGATTGCGCCTGTGATCGTGGCGGGCAACACCTGCGTGTGTCTGGCGTCGCAGCAGTTTCCGTATACGGCGATCGTGCTCGGTGAGCTGCTTGCCGTCTCCGACCTTCCCGGCGGAGTAGTGAACATTCTGACCGGATTCAGAAAGGAGCTTGTCCCCACATTCGCTACCCACACGCACATCCGCGGCGTGAACGCGATCGTCAATCAGGAAGAGAAGAAGCAGCTGCAGCTGGGCGCGGCGGAGAGCATCAAACGCGTCCGCGCCCGTAAGCGCGACGACGAGTTCGATTGGGCCGATACTCAGTCGCAGAGCGTTTACGAGATCCGCGACTTCATCGAGTTCAAGACCACCTGGCATCCGATCGGGGCTTGATGGTCTCACAGCAGCAGAACGCGATCGAGATGCGCGCCCTGCGCAAGGTTTACA
>JALYYH010000189.1 GCA_030946665.1 Gemmatimonadota bacterium | reverse complement strand
AATCAGCGGAGTAGTCGGGAACGGGCGGGCCGCCTCGCTCCTCCACGTAACGGAGGAACTCGGTCATGTTCGCCTTCACGACGCGCTCGGGCGACGGAGTCCAGAGCGCTTCGGTCATCTCAGCACGGCCTCAGCTGGTGGGCGGATTGAACTGAGCGTGCTGTCCCTGCAGCCACGACTTATGATATTCCGGGTCTTCGATCGCGAGCGCCTGCTTCGCAACCTTGAGCGGTCGGAAGCTGTCCATCATCACCGCCAGCTCGTCGGTGTACTTGGCGCCGATGCTTGCTTCTGCGCGACCTGGATGCGGGCCATGGGGGATTCCGTCCGGGTGATGGGTGATGCTGCCGAATTCTATTCCCTTGCGGCTCATGAATTCGCTCGACGCATAGTAGAGAACCTCGTCTGAATCCACGTTGCTGTGATTGTACGGAGCGGGCACCGCTTCCGGGTGAAAATCATAGGGACGGGGGCAGAACGAGCAGACGACGAACCCGTCGCCCTGAAAGGTCTGGTGAACCGGCGGCGGTTGATGCACTCGTCCGACGATCGGCTCGAAGTCGCCGATGTTGAACGCCCAGGGGTAGAAGTATCCGTCCCAGCCAACGACATCCAGCGGATTGTGGTCGAGCATGATCTCGTTGATGCCGTCGTACTGTTTCACCAGAATCGGGAAATCGCCCATCTCGTCGATTGGCTCGACGAAACTCGGACGTCTGATGTCGCGCTCGGAGTAGGGTGCGCCTTCGATCAGCTGCCCGAACTCGTTGCGATAGCGCTTGGGCCACCGGACGTGGCCCCTGCTCTCGAAGATCACGAGTTTCACCTGCTCCGCCTTCAGGTCGAAGCGATACCGGTGCAGAATGCCCCGATGGATGACCAGATAGTCGCCCTCGTGAAAAGGCAGGGAGCCATACGAGGTTTCCAGAACTCCCTTCCCCTTGCTGACGTACACCAGCTCGTCGGCTTGCGCGTCACGGTAGAAGTGCCCGTCGTTCTCATCCGGCTCCACGTAGAGCATCGCGATGTCCTGGTTGAACAGCAAAGGAATTCTGTCGAGCGTTGCGCTTCCGCCTTTCTTGACGCGGGAAGTGAGGAAGTGGCGGTGGTGAAGCGTCTGATTCGGATCCGCCTCGAACTTCATCTCACGCATCCGTCGCACCGACTTCACCGTCGTCGGGGGATGGATGTGGTAAAGAAGCGCTGACGTCCCGGTAAAGCCTTCGTGCCCAACCAGCTCTTCGGCGTAGATCCCCCCACCCGGCTTCTTGAAGGCGATATGTCGCTTTCGCGGAATCTGCCCGAGGGTGTGATAGATCGGCATTTTACAGGTTCCCGCGAAGGTCTTGCTCGCGCTCGAGAGCCTCGAAAAGCGCCTTGAAGTTTCCGGCGCCAAAGCTCTTCGCGCCCTTTCGCTGGATGATCTCGTAGAAGAGGGTCGGCCGGTCTTCCATCGGCTTCGAGAATATCTGCAGCAGGTAGCCTTCCTCATCCCGGTCGACAAGAATTCCCAGGTCACGGATCGGCGCCAGGTCCTCGTCGATTTTCCCAACGCGCTCGGTGACGGTGTCGTAGTAGGTGCCGGGGACGCGGAGGAATTCCACGCCATTGTCCCTGAGTCTGGTGACCGTGTCGATGATGTCGTCGGTGGCGATCGCGATGTGCTGGCATCCGGGTCCCTGATAGAACTCGAGATACTCGTCGATCTGCGACTTCTTCTTTCCCTTGGCCGGCTCGTTCAGGGGCAACTTGATGCGCCCGTTGCCGTTCGCCACGACCTTCGACATCAGGGCAGAGTATTCCGTAGAAATCGCCTTGTCGTCGAACGAGATGAGTTGGCTGAAGCCAAGTACATCGGCGTAATACTTGACCCACTTGTTCATCGCGCCGAGCTCGACGTTGCCGACGCAGTGGTCGATGTACTTGAGACCGACACCCCGCGCATCGCCACGGCCCGCGAAAGGAACAAACCCGGGCATGAAAGGACCCTTGTAGTTCCTCCGCTCGACCAGGCTGTGAATGGTTTCGCCGTAGGTGCGAATGCCGGCGATGACCACCTCCCCATGCTCATCCACGAGCGACTTCGGCTCGTAAGCGGCGGTTGCCCCGCGTTCGACGGCAAGCTTGAATGCCTTTCGCGCGTCATCGACCCAGAGGGCGATGTCCTTCACGCCATCGCCGTGCTTGTGCACGTGAGTCGCGATGTCGCTGTCGGGGCGGAGAGCGGTGGTGAGAATGAGCCTTACCTTGTCCTGCTCCAGCACATAACTGGCACGGTCGCGGGTGCCTGTCTCCGGCCCGCGATACGCGATAATCCTGTACCCGAAGACGTTTCGATAGAACTGGGCGGCCTGCTTCGCGTTCCCGACGTAAAACTCAACGAAGTCCGTCCCATTGATCGGAAAGGTATCCGTGACCTGCTCAGGTGCCGTAAGTGTCGCGGTGCCCATGACTTCTCCGGATTCGGCGCGGTGGGTTGTGGTGTTGTTTACACGTGCTATTCGGCTCCGTTCCTCCGAGTGGAGGGGCCGGCTCATCTCTTAAACTAGCAAATACGACGCCGAAACGGGCGTGGAAAAACCGCGGTTTGTCGACGTTGCCTGCGGTTTGTCGACGTTGCCTAATGAAGGGTTTCCCCTTTCTCCAGCATCTCGATGAAGGTACGGATGAGACGCTCCCGCGTCTCCGGCTTCTTCGCAGTCTGAGTTCGCCAGAGTATGGCGTATCTGTTGGCCGCATTTACCGTTTTGAAGAACGCACTTGCGCGCGGATGCGCGTCGAACGCTTTCTGAAGATCCGGGTGGATCGTCGCATCCTTGGGCGAATCGTAGGCGGCCTCCCACCGTCCGTCCTGTCTCGCGCGCTCGATCTCGGCTAGTCCGGGCGGTTTCATTTTTCCGCTGTCAATGAGGCCGACCGCCTTTTCCCGATTGATTCTCGACCAGATGCTCTTCGGCCGGCGCGGCAGGAAACGCTGGAGCCAGGTGGTTTCGCTTTCGGGACGCTTCAGCGCATCTATCCAGCCATAACACAGCGCTATCTCGAGAGCCTCGGGATAGGTGACGGATTTCTTGCCTGAAGCCTTCTTCGCAATCCGCATCCAGATTCCGTCAGAGGTGGTTGCATTCTTTTCCAGCCACCTCTCCCAGGCCTCTGCGTGCTTGAACGCTTTGATCGGAATTTCAGGGGCAGACTTGCGTGACGCTTTCCTGGTCTTTGCTTCACCCTTCACGCTTGGCCTCTCTGCCACGAGCATCCGCCAGCTTCCTCGCGATTCCCCGATAGAACGCAGCATCCGCAACCTTGTTCTGCTCGTCCAGCGTAAGCGCAGCGAGCTCGATCGCGTATAGAATGTTTCCGAGGTAGAGCCGAGCCAGGGAGCCTACAGACTCCTTGTCTTCATCCATGTGTGCGCGCGGGGGGAATTGGCGTCACCTCGCGGTCGGTACTCGTCGACTCGGCCGCTAACACCCGCACGACCACGGCGGTGATGTTGTCGTTCCCGCCGTTCATGTTCGCTTCCTGAATGAGAGCGTCGACGATCCGCTCCGGCTTGGCGCGCGACATCAGAAGCTGCTGGATGCGTCTGTCCTCGATCATTCCGGTAAGTCCGTCGCTCGCCAGCAGAAAAGCGTCACCGACGCGGGCTTCCCCGTCGAATACGTCCGGCTCGATCTCATCCGCCATCCCGATGCAGCGAGTGATGACATTGCTCTGGGGATGGCGTCGCGCCTGGTCCGGGGTCAGGAGTCCGGCATCGACCTGTTCCTGCACCAGGGAGTGATCCCTCGTGAGTTGTCGCATCTCGCCGTCTCGAACGATGTAGATGCGCGAGTCACCAACGTGTCCGACAATGTATTTGCTCTCGGAGAGGAGGAGCGCGGAGACGGTGCTTCCCATTCCCAGCTTGTCACGCTCGGTGCGCGTGCGCTCGTACACGGCGCGGTTTGCATCGCGGAGCGCCCGCGCCACTTTCTCGTGTGAGTCGCGTGTTTCCAGGTCGTTGAGATCGGATAAGTCGTGGCTCACGATCTCCACCGCCATCTCGCTCGCGACTTCGCCGGCAGCGTGACCGCCCATGCCATCCGCGACGATGAAAAGACCGCGATAGGCGTTGGCGGAAGCATGCAGCGAGTCCTCATTACCCTTTCGAATTCGGCCGACATCAGTGCGAGCCGCAACAGCAAGGTGCACTAGCGGGAGCTCATTGGAATGGAGGGACCGGGAGGTGAGTATGG
>JALYYH010000184.1 GCA_030946665.1 Gemmatimonadota bacterium | reverse complement strand
CGATTCGCTGCGGCTCGGCCTTGATCAATACGATGGCGGTAATCATGGGGACCCCAATGCTGCTATCTTTGGTGGGCGGCGTCGCCGCGAGAGGCAAGACATATAACGATACCGGCGCGGCGGACACCGCGCCACGTTGCGAGATAGAGGTTCAGGATGTTGGAATCGGAGGAAGTCGGAGAGCGCCCTTCCGCACAGGTTAGTCGCGCCCAGAATCTCGTCTACACCCTTCCGCATACAACAGAGTCGATTGCGGAATTTCTCACTCCGGCACTGACTCGCATCGATCCCGCCGCGGGAGGCACCCAGGTCGTGGTCGTTACCCGAGATGCGGAAACGGCCCTTACAATCTCCGAGACGGTGCTCCGCCTTTCGGGCCCGGGAGGGATCGAGGTCGTCCCCGTGACGAGCGCCTCTCGCGCCGCCCGGATCTTCAAGACGCGCCCGGTCCTCGCCGTCGCCGGGACTGCATCCGAGCTCGGCGGCCTCGTTCGCGCCTCGCTGCTCAAGCTCGATTCGGTCAAGACCGTCGTTCTCGCCTGGGCCGACGACATCCTGGATGAAGGGCGCGAAACCGTTGCCGCCCTCGAAGCGCTCCTCAGCGAAGTCGCCGACGCGAATCGAGTGATCGTCACGCGCAAGGTGACGCCCGCTGTCGAGGACCTCGCTGAGCGATATGCCCGTCGTGCCCGACGAGTGGGTGCCGCCGAGAGCGAAGTGCCTCTGATACCGGAGAATTACGAGCTTCCCATCATCAGGCACATCACCGTTGGCGCCAGCGCCCGGCCAGCCGCGCTCAGACGCTTGCTCGACGACCTCAATCCGCCTTCGGCCGTAATCGTGGCTCGCGACGCCGGCACAGTCGAGAGCGCGAAGCACACTCTTCGCACGCTCGGCTATCACGACGACGACGCGAACATCCGTGTGACGCAGAATGATTTCGGATCGGAAACGCACGCGGTGATTTTTTATCAGCCCCCGGTGACGCCCGCGGAGCTACAACGCGTTGCTCAGGCAAAGCCGGTTCAGATCGTGGTATTGGTGAGGCCCGGAGAGATAGCCTGGCTCAGGGAGCTGACGGGTGGGCGGCTCACGCCACTCAATCTCACCGGACCCGAGCGCCGCGCGCACGATCGCGAGGAAGCGGTGAGACAGGAGCTGCGGGCCGTGCTCGCTCGCGGTGTTCCACCGCGCGAAGTCATCGCGCTGGAGCCGTTGCTCGAAGAGTTCGACGCCACTGAGCTCGCCGCCGCCGCGCTCTACGTGCTCGAGCGCGAGCGCGCGCAACGCCGGGCCGCGGCAGAGAACCCGCCCCCCGTCGCCCGCGCGCGACCGACGGACGGCGATCGATCCGGAGCAGGATCGAGCGGGATGACTCGCCTTTTCATGACCATCGGAACGCGTGATGGCGTGAAGGTCGGTGACCTGATGGGCGCCATCGCCGGCGAAGGTGGAATTCCCGGCGATCACGTTGGGAAGATCGACCTTCGCGAGAGCCACGCTCTCGTCGAGGTAGCCGAAGCAGACGCAGCCAGCGTCGTCGCGAGAGTCAATGGCACCATGATCAGAGGGCGGCGGGTGGTGGTCCGCGGCGAGCGCGACAAAGAGGAAAGAGAGCGCTCTGCGGGCCCCAGAGGCGAGCGCCCTGACCGTGGCGCGCGTGACCGCGGCCCGCGCGATCGTGGCGCTCCTCCTCGAGGTCGGCCAGGCGCGCCCCGTGGCGGCTCGCCTTCGGACCGACCGAGCCGCGGAGGTCCTCCCCGTCGAGATCGCGACCGCTCGTGAGTGGACCGAGTGGACCATTCCACCAGACAGGTGGATGGATCGAAGTGATCGCCGGTGTAATGTTCAGCGGCAAGAGCGAGGAGCTCATTCGCCGCGTCCGCCGCTCGATTATCGCCCGGAAACGGGTGCAGGTGTTCAAGTCGCACCTCGACGCCCGATACGCCGGGATTTATTCCATCTCGAGCCACGATGGGCGCACCGTCGAGGCAATCCCCGCTGACTCGGCGGCGCAGATTGCTCAACAGATCGACCCAACCGCCCACGTGGTCGCGATCGACGAAGCACAGTTCCTGGATGACGGGATCGTCGCCCTCGTGACTTCTCTCGCGGGGCGAGGGCGTCGCGTCATCGTGGCGGGAACAGACACGGATTTTCGCGGCGAGCCCTTTGGTGCGATGCCCGAGCTGATGGCAATCGCCGAGGTGGTGGACAAACTCCACGCGATCTGTGTCCTCTGCGGCGGCCCCGCCAGTCGGAACCAGAGGCTCATTGGAGGACGCCCAGCCCCGTACAACTCACCGCAAATCATGGTGGGCGGGACCGAATCGTATGAGGCGCGGTGCAGAATGTGCCATACAGTCCCAGCCAGCGACACAGCCCAGGTTCGGCTACTCTAGCAAGCTGAGCAGTGGGCCGCTGATCGCAAGCAGCAGTTTATTCGTGACAGGACTCGGAGAACATCCTATCTTGGCGCTCCGGACTGCGCGCAAGACCACTTCAACCCGTGACAGATGATCCTCATCGGACTGACAGGAAACATCGCCAGCGGCAAGTCAGAGGTTGCAAGGATGCTCGCCGATCGCGGCGCGACGGTGATTGATGCTGATGTACTCGCTCGTGAAGCGGTGGAGCCCGATACCCAGGCCCTCAAGGACATCGTCAGGCGTTGGGGCAAGGACGTCCTGAAGAGCGACGGCAGTCTGGACCGTGGCGCTCTCCGGCAGATCGTGTTCGCCGATCAGGGCGAGCTGGATGCACTGAACAGGATCGTGCATCCGGGAGTAACCCGGCTTCGGGACCGTGAGATCGCCCAAGCCAGGGAGCGGGGTGATCCGCTGGTGGTCTGCGTCATTCCCCTGTTGTTCGAGCGGAATCTCGTCGAGGAATTCGACGCGATCGTCCTCGTCGACGCGGCTCGTCCATTGAGGCTCGAGCGGATGGTCGCGACGCGGGGCCTGAATGAGGCCGATGCGATGAACATGATCGCCGCGCAAATGCCCGCCGAGCTCAAGCGCGCACGAGCGGATTACGTCATCGAGAACGACGGATCGATCCAGGACCTAGAGCGCGATGTCGACGCGCTTTGGAGTTCCCTTCAGCGCGATGCTGTAGAGACGGAGAGCGAAGCCCGCGTTTCTTGACTCTCCGTTAGAGCGCCGATAGACTTCGCGCCGTGGCAACCATACCCGGCGACCTCCTCTATACCGAAGAGCACGAGTACGTCCGCAAGGGAAAGGGTGACGGCGATCCGATCGAGATCGGCATCACCGACTACGCGCAGGGTGAGCTCGGCGACATAGTCTATATAGAGCTGCCTAAAGTTGGGACGAAGGTCGGGATGCACGACGTCTTCGGAACTATCGAAGCCGTGAAAGCCGTATCGGAGCTCTTCTCTCCCATCGCTGGAGAAGTCGTAGTCATCAACGACAGGCTCGACAAGGAGCCGGCGCTCGTGAACAGCGATCCCTACGGCGCCGGCTGGATGATCAGGATCAAGCCGAGCGATCGGTCAGAGCTGAAAGGCTTGATGAACGCCGACGCCTACAAGAAGCACATCGGACAGTAACTCCGGCCTCTTGGCGCGACACCCTCAGCGCGGCCGCTGTCTCCGTTCCGCCCAACACAGGCGTAGCAACACAAGCCAGAAGAATGCCGACGGGGCGAGGTTCGGAAGTGCGATAAAGCGAACGGAACCGCCAGGATGATAACCAGTGCGGCGAACAGCACTCCGCCCAATGCACGTTTCCTCCGTCGAAGGAAAGCTCAGGAAATCAAGCAATGAGCGGGCTCATTGCCGCCAACTTTCAGCTCGTCGCGGCCTCTGCCTCGACACTGGCATCGGTCGGTGGACAGGAACAGATCAGATTCCGATCACCGTAAGCGCTCTCCACGCGCGCGACCGCCGGCCAGAACTTCGAATCCTTCGTCCATTCGGCGGGAAAAGCCGCTTGCTCCCTGGTGTAGGGATGCGTCCACGCAGTCGCGGTCACGCGACTCATCGGATGTGGCGAGTTCTTGAGGACATTGTCCTGTTTGTCCGCCGCGCCCGTTTCGATCTCCCTGATCTCCTTGCGGATCGAGATCATCGCGTCGCAGAACCGGTCGAGCTCGTCCTTCGGCTCGCTCTCCGTCGGCTCGATCATCAAAGTGCCTGGCACGGGGAACGAGACCGTAGGCGCGTGGAAGCCGAAGTCCATCAGCCGCTTCGCGATGTCCTCCACCTCGACGCCGCTCGACTGCTTCACCACCCGCGTATCGACAATGCACTCGTGGGCCACGGTTCCATGCGCGCCCTTGTACAGCACCGGAAAATGCGGCTCGAGCCGTTTGGCGATGTAGTTCGCGTTCAGTATCGCGATCTTCGTCGCGTACTCGAGGCCGTCGCCACCCATCAGCTTGATGTACGAATCCGAGATGGGGAGAATGCTGGCGCTGCCCCACGGCGCCGCTGACACAGCACCAACTTCGTCGCGTCCATTGAGCTTCACCACCGGATGTCCGGGCAGGAAACGCACGAGATGCTTCGCCACGCCGATCGGGCCCATTCCCGGGCCCCCTCCGCCGTGCGGAATGCAGAATGTCTTATGCAGGTTCAGGTGACACACGTCGGCACCGATTTCCCCGGGACGGCACAAGCCGACCATCGCATTCATGTTCGCTCCGTCCATGTATACCTGGCCACCGGCATCATGGACGATTTGGCAGATCTCGACTATCGATTCCTCGAACACGCCGTGGGTCGATGGATAGGTCACCATCAATGCCGCCAGATCCTTTGCGTGCTCCTCGGCTTTCGTCCGCAGGTCCGCGACGTCGATGTTCCCGCGCTCATCAGTCTTGACCACGACCACCTTCATTCCCGCCATCACGGCGCTCGCCGGATTCGTTCCGTGAGCCGACTGCGGAATGAGGCAGACATCTCGAGCCGACTGATTCCGCGAACCATTGTAAGCGTGGATCACCAGCAGGCCTGCATACTCGCCCTGGGATCCCGCGTTCGGCTGCAACGAGACCGCTGCGAATCCGGTGATTTCCGCGAGCGCCCGCTCGAGCTCGTCGAACAGCTGCTGGTACCCTTCGGTCTGGTCGAGCGGCGCGAACGGATGGATCTTCGCAAAGCCCGGCCAGGTGATCGGCATCATTTCCGCGGTCGCGTTCAGCTTCATCGTGCAGGAGCCGAGCGGAATCATGGAATGAACCAGCGACAGGTCGCGCGACTGCAGCTTGTTCATGTACCTGAGCATCTCCGTCTCGGCGTGATGCTTGTTGAATACCGGATGCGTCAGGAACGGAGTCGTGCGGTTGAATCGCTCGTCGTAGCGGAGATCCAGGCCGGACATCACTTCAGCGATCGTGAAGCCAGGCTCCTTTCCGCCATTGAAGGCCGCGAACAGGTTCTCGATGTCGCCGTTGGTCACCGTCTCGTCGAGGGCGATGACGATGCTCCTGTCTTCCATCGCGCGAAGATTGATTTGCCGATTGCGCGCTTCCTCGAGGATCGGTTGCGGGCCTCGCTTGCCAAGGGCGACACGGATCGTATCGAAGTAGTCGTCGTGGACGATGGTGAAGCCGAGTCGTCGCATTCCATCCGCGAGCGCGGTCGTGAATCCGTGGACTCGCCTGGCGATGCGCGTCAGTCCCTGCGGACCGTGATAGACCGCGTACATGCTGGCAACCACAGCCAGGAGCACCTGCGCCGTGCAAACGTTGCTCGTCGCCTTCTCGCGGCGGATGTGTTGCTCCCTGGTTTGCAGGGCCATCCGCAGGGCGGGCTTGCCGTCCGCGTCGCGTGAGACGCCGATGATCCGTCCCGGCAGGTGCCGCTTGAACTCGTCCTTCGTCGCGAAGTACGCCGCGTGAGGACCGCCGTAGCCGAGTGGCACTCCGAAGCGCTGACTGTTGCCAACGACGACGTCTGCGCCCCATTCGCCCGGAGGAGTCAGCAACACCAGACTCAGCAGGTCTGCAGCGACAGTTACCAGCGCGTCGGCCGCGTGCACCTGCTCAACCGATTTGGTGTAGTCGATCACCGCGCCGTCGGTCGCCGGATATTGTACCAGTGCGCCAAAGACATCCGGACCGATCTCGAAGTCCTCGTAACTCGAGACGCGAACAGTGATCCCACGAACGCTGGCGCGCGTCTTCACGACGTCGATCGTCTGCGGATGACACTCGGACGCGACCAGAAAGACTTCCTTGCCCGGCTTTCCCCTGAGCCCGTAACTCATGGTCATTGCTTCGGCCGCGGCTGTCGCTTCATCCAACAGCGAGGCGTTCGCGATCTCCAGACCGGTGAGGTCCATCACCATAGTCTGGAAATTGAGCAGCGCCTCCAGCCGGCCCTGGGCAATCTCGGCCTGGTACGGCGTATAGGCAGTGTACCAGCCCGGGTTCTCGAGGATGTTTCGCTGAATCACCGGCGGTGTCACGCAATCGGAGTAACCCATGCCGATGAAGGAGCGAAATACCTGATTCTTCGCGGCCAACGCGCGGAAATAGGCAAGGACTTCCGGCTCAGTCATCCCCTTTGGCAGGTCGAGCCCGCCACGCAACCGGATTTTCTCCGGAACGGTCGCATCAATAAGGGCGTCGAGTGATGGGAAGCCGAGAATTTTCAGCATCTCGGCTACATCGCCGTCGTCGGGTCCTACGTGTCTTGGAA
Source organism: Gemmatimonadota bacterium (assembly GCA_030946665.1). The sequence continues at coordinate 1,481 of JALYYH010000184.1, read as the reverse complement.
CAAAGGATTCAGCAGGAGGGATGGCTGCATCGACCTGCTTGATTGTAGTGCTCATAGGAGTGACAATTTAACACCCTATGCACCCTCGGCGAAGTTACCGGCGCTGGCGCCTTCTCCTCGCGCCGCCGCGCTCGGGCGCCGAGAATATGGCGCGAGACACGGCGTTGCATGCGCGCGCAGCGAGCACGTCAGAGACCGTGTTCAGCATCTACTCGTGGGCACGGCCAACGCTGTCGATCGGCAGGCATCAGCCTGCCCTTGGACTTTATGATCTGAAAAAGATCCACGCCGCTGGAGTCGACGTCGTCCGCAGACCAACTGGCGGACGCGCAATTCTTCACCATCGCGAAGTCACTTACAGCGTGACGGCTCCTCTCGAACACCGAGACTCGCTCCGTGCGACCTACTCCCGCATTAACGTGATTCTGCTCGCTGGGCTCACTCGACTGGGAGTGATGGCAGGCGTTGCTGCGCCAGCCGACAGGGCGGCCGCGCCGAGCATTCGACCGTGCTTCGACGCGGCGAGCGAAGGCGAGCTCGTCGCGCAGGGTGGCAAGCTGGTGGGAAGTGCCCAGTGGCGGGACGCCGGAGCGTTGTTGCAGCACGGCTCCATCCTCGTCAACGATGATCAGTCCTCGCTTTCATCATTCGCGGCGTCCGCCACGAGTGGATCGAGCTCGATCGCGCCACCCGCAACGCTCGCCGCGCTTCTCGGCCGCGCCCCGGACGCTGCTGAAGTGGCGCACGCCATGTTCGACGCGGTGCGATCACTCGAGGATGCGGACGCGACTGAGCTCAGTGAAGACGAAATCCGCGCGGATGCATTGCAGCTTTTGCCGCGCTATCTCGACGAGGAATGGACATGGCGACGATGAAGCACGTTCGGCTCCTTTGCCTTATGGCTTTCTTCGCCTGTGCAGGATCGGAATCCGGCTCGAGGGGAAACCCGGGTGGCACGCTGACAATTTCCACCGGCGGTGACCCCGACGTCCTCATCCCTACCCTCGTTGCCACTACCCAAGCTGCGCAGATCAGTGATCTGGTTTACGATCGACTCGCGGATATAGGCGATTCGCTCAACATCCTGAATGACACCGGCTTCACGCCGCGCCTGGCAGATCGTTGGACCTGGAGTCCCGATTCCCTGAGCATCGCGTTTCACATCAATCCCCGCGCGAAGTGGCACGACGGGCAGCCGGTAACGTCGAGCGATGTCCGGTTCACTCTGCAGGCCACGAAAGACTCGACGCTGGGGACGTCAGTGGCTGCGCTGATCAACAGCATCGACTCAGTCAGCACTCCTGATTCCGCGACGGCCGTCTTCTGGTTTCATCAGCGAACGCCCCAACAGTTCTACGACGCGACGTTTCAGATGCCGATCATGCCCGAGCACATCTGGAAGGGAATCGCGCCGTCCGCCTGGAGGTCATCGGATGCGGCGAAACATCCAATTGGATCGGGTCAATTCAGGTTCGCGCGCT
>JALYYH010000142.1 GCA_030946665.1 Gemmatimonadota bacterium | reverse complement strand
CGATCATCTGAGTTCCGAGCAGAATGTCCACCTCGCCCGCGGCGACGCGATCGAGAATTCTCGTGTGCGCCCATTTGCCGCTCGTCGTGTCGACATCCATGCGCGCAATTCGCGCGGATGGAAAGCGCTCGCACAGCAGTCGTTCCACCTGCTGCGTGCCCAGGCCGCGCTGTTTGAGGTTTCGACCTCCACAGCGGGGACAATCCGGACGCGGATCTTCCTTGTGAAGGCAGTAGTGACAAATGAGGCGCTCGGGATTCCGGTGGTGCGTGAGCGTGATGCTGCAGTGAGGACACGTGGCGACAGCACCGCAATCGATGCACTGGATGAACGATGAATAGCCGCGGCGGTTGAGGAGCAGGATGCTCTGCTCGCCGCGCGTCATGCACTCGCCTAACGCGTCGTGAAGGGGCTCGCGTATGACCGCGCCGTAGTCGATTCCTCCCTGGCCCATGCCCGAATAGTCAGTGGCGATCTTTCGCAGATCGATCACCTCGACTTTGGGAAGGCGGCCTCCCCCGGTGCGATCGGGCAATGTGAGGAGCTTGAACTTGCCCGATGCCGCATTGGCCCAGCTCTCGAGAGACGGTGTCGCGCTCCCCAACAGGGTGATTGCGCCCTCGTTTTTTGCCCTCACGATCGCCACTTCACGGGCGTGATAACGGGGAGTCTCCCCCTGCTTATAGCTCGACTCGTGCTCTTCGTCGACGATTATCGCGCCCAGATTCTCCAGCGGGGCGAATACCGCCGAGCGGGCACCGACGACGATTCGCTTTTCTCCACGCTTGAGCGCGAGCCACGCGTCGTAACGCTCACCCTCGCTCAACGCGGAATGGAGCACCGCGATGCGGTCGCCGAATGCGGCACGAAAGCGGTCCACGATCTGGGGAGTGAGCGCGATCTCCGGGACGAGCACGATTGCTGTCTGTCCACGCTCATCCACGATCCGACGGAGCAGCTCGATGTAGACGAGCGTCTTGCCGCTTCCGGTAATTCCGTGAAGAAGAAAAACCTCCCCTTTCTCGGCGCTGGCGATGGCGTCGACAGCGTGCTGCTGCGCGTCCGTGGGCTGGAGTCTTGTGGCGGAGATCCCTCCCCGACTGGAGAATGGATCGCGCTCGACCTCTTCCTCCTCGATGACGATCAGCCCGCGCTTCTCCAGCGACTTGAGCACTGACGACGAGAACTCGAGCTGCGAGCTCAACTGCTCTACGGTCGTGCGACTGCCCAGGGATTCGATCATCTCGAACACCGCTCGCTGCTGCGGGGACCTCGCGAAGACCTTGTCGCGCTGCAGCAGGGACGGGATGACGACGCCGAGCCGGACAACCCGCTGCGTCCTGCGCGTTGGATGTGGATCTTCAGCGCCGGTGAGGGCGGCCGGAAGTGTGGTGCGGAGAGCAACCCCCAGCGGAACGATGTAGTAGTCGGACATCCACCTGCACAGCTCCAGGAGCGATCGGCCAACCGCTGGCTCCGCGTCCGGCGACTCGAGGACTGCCTTCGGCCTCCGCTTCAGCGGGCTCGAGTCGCCCACGCCTACTACGACTCCGATCTCCTTGCCATTCCGCAGGGGGACAACCACTCGGGACCCGACAACAACCGGATTCGCGAGCCCGTCGTCTACCGCGTATGTGAAGTTCTGGAACAGTGGGAGGGGCAGCGCGACTTCGACGAACCTCGGTGGCTGCTCACGCACTTTGGAATGCCGTAGCCAGTTCCGCGCTTGGCGCTGGCGATGCGCCCAGTCCGGGAGCGTCCGATAGTTTGATGGCGCCGCCGGCGATCGAGGTGCCGCGGAACGGATCACTCGCCAGGAGCGCGGCTCCATCGAAATCAGCGGCGTCGAGAAGCGGAGAAATCTGGGCAATAGCTGAAATTCCGAGTGAGCTTTCGATCATGCATCCGGCCATTACCTGCATATCGAGGGCGCGAGCTGTATGAACCATGCGCAGCGCTTCCCTGAGGCTGCCACACTTGGCAAGCTTGATGTTGATGCCGTCCACAGCTCCGGCCAGCTTGGGAATATCGGTGGCGACCACGCACGATTCGTCAGCGTAAACCGGCAGCTTGGAGTGTTTGCGCACGAAACGCAGGCCCTCGATGTCCTGTCCTGCGACCGGCTGCTCCAGCATCTCGACGCCCTGGTCCGCCAGGAAATCGCTCATGCTGACCGCGTGCTTGGCGGTCCACGCAGCGTTGGCATCCACTCGCAGGCGTTTGTCGGGAGCAGCGTTGCGAACGATGCGCACGATTTCCATGTCCCGGCCCGTGCCGAGCTTGATCTTGAGAATCGGATACTCGCGCGCTTCGCGGACCCGTTGCTCCAGCTCGTGATTTTCCGCGATTGCGATCGTGAAGCTGGATTGCGGGACCGTCGCGGGATCTAGCCCCCAAATTCTATACACGGGCAATCCGAGACGTTTGCCCATCAGGTCGTGGAGTGCGGAGCTGATTGCACTCTTCGCTGAAGCGTTCCCGCGCAGAGCCCGATTCAACTGCCCCTCGATCGACTCGAGCGAAATCGGGTCCGCGCGCTCGAGCAATGGCTTGAACTGGCCCAGAGCCGCGAGAACCGTGGCTACCGACTCACCGTAGTAGCGATTCGGCGCGGCCTCGCCGAATCCCTCCAGACCGCCCTCATCACTCAGACGAATGATCACGTTTCGATGATGTGCGTAGCCTCCGCGAGCGATCACGAACGGGTGCGTGGGGTTTAGCTCGATTGTCTGGTGCGAGAGCTTCATCCGACGGCGAGGGTAGCGGTGGCGCGCGCCGTCCGCGCCATCCGGAACTCGTGGTGCGCGGTGGCGCCCGAGAGAAAGTTGATGAGCGCGTCAGCGAGATCGTTTCCGCGCTCGAAGCGATGCGCTGGATTCTTCTCGAGGCACCGCATCACGATCGCCGCCAGCTGCGCCGGGATTCTGGACTCGACGACATCGGGGGATACCGCCGTCTCCGTGACGTGCTTGTAGCTGATGGAGTAGCTGTCAGCGCCGTCGAAAGGCGGGAAGCCGAGGAGGGTCTCGTACATGACGACGCCAAGACCGTAAATATCGCTGCGGCCATCCAGCAGCTTGCCTCTGGCCTGCTCAGGCGACATGTAATGCGGAGTCCCCATGACATTGCCACTTCCCGTCATGCGACTGCGGAAGTGGCCAGTCGCGATCCCGAAATCGGTCACCAGCGCGTTCTCGTCTTCGTCGAAGAGAATGTTGTCGGGTTTGATGTCGCGGTGAACGAGGCCACGGCGATGCGCGTAGTCGAGACCCGTTGCGACCTGTGCCGCTACCGCGGCCGTCGTCTCGGGAGACAGGGCTCGGTGCCCTCCAATTCGGTCGCTCAACGTTCCGCGCGCCAGATAGGGCATCACGAGATAGACGTGATCGTCCACCATCCCGAAGTCGATGATCTTGCAGATATGCGGATGCATCAGTTGCGCGGCAGACTCAGCCTCCCGACGGAATCGCTCCCGCATCTCGTGCTCGCGAGCCAGGTGTGGGTGGAGCACTTTGATCACAACTGGCGAGTCCAGCGAGACCTGCAGCGCGTAGTAGACGCTCGCCATGCCGCCTTCTCCCACGCGGTGCATGATCGTGTAGCGTCCGCCGGTCACCTGCCGAAGTGCTGTTACTGACGGGTCAGGCGGTGCCTGACGTCTGTCGGAGCTGTCCGGCATCCGAATACCACAGCGCACGCAACGCGCCGCCTCGGCCCTGTTCCAGCTCCCGCAGTCAGAACAAAACATCTCTCAGCCCCCGAACTGCATGCGCACGAAGTCGTACGGCGGCCACGGACCCGTGACCTTGAAGTCGAGGGTGGTCTGGCGTCGAGCTTCCTTGGAGACGATTTCCTCGAACGCCTGCCATCGCTGGCTGTCGACGAGGAACGATGCTCTGGCAACCACTCTGTCTTCCTCGTCGCCGTCGGCTCGGGGAAGGGTCACCGTTGCTGCGGCCTGGCTCCTGAGCAGACGAAGGCTCTCGGCGGCGAGCGCTGCAAAGCTTTTCTGCTCATCGTTCTCATCTGGTTTCCCCAGACTCGAAATGCTCACCCGCGCCGCGGAGTGTCCCTCGATGACCGATAATGCTTCGGTAAGAGTGAAATAGTGGAGCTCGAGCCAGCGGGTCAGGGTGGTGTGCGACTGAAACACCGTTCCTGGGGGCGCCGGCAGCACGGCGGCGTGTGAGTAGGCCTCCTCGAGCACGCGCTGGTACTTGGTCATTTCCCCATCGTCGAGACTGACCGTGGAGTACGCAGACGGCTCCACGATCGCGGCGAGGGCGCGGTAGTGAGCGAGAGTAGTTCCCTCGGCGAGGGAAGCCATGTGGCCCGACTCGACGGCAGCAACGCCGTACAGCCTGAGCGCGTTCAGAGAACCTTGCGCCATTTTAGCCCGACCAGGATTAGTAAAGCGAGCGCGAGCTGC
>JALYYH010000064.1 GCA_030946665.1 Gemmatimonadota bacterium | reverse complement strand
AGCCGGTAAAGAACACTCGCGGGGAATGCGTTGGCGAAGTAGTGATGCGCGCCGACCTTGCCTAACCTCCGCACCGCCAACTGATGATGCCAGGCGACAAACGATGACAACCGGAGCTGAAGCACGCGCTAGCGTTGCTCCGATCGAGGCTGGCCTCAGACACCTGGCAAGAATCGCGGGCGCCATCGCCGGATCGCCCGAGGCACAAGTTCGATCTCTGATGTCCGAGGCAGTCGACGAGGTGGATCCCGTTGCGGTCGAGGAGATAATTCTTCAGTCGTACCTGTTCGCCGGATTTCCAAGGACGCTCAACGCGATGCGCGCCTGGCGGGTCGTGTCGGAACGACCAGCGCCCGAGACCGATCCCGAAGCCGCCGCCGAGGACTTCGAGCTTTGGCGTCGCCGCGGGGCTGTGACGTGCGCGATCGTCTACGGAGAGTCGTACGAGAAGCTGCGTGACAATGTCTGCGAGCTGCACCCCGCGCTCGATGAATGGATGATCGTCGACGGGTACGGGAAAGTTCTCTCGCGGCCCGGTGTGGATCTCAAGACGCGAGAGCTGTGCGCCGTGGCGGCCTGCGCGGTCTCGGGTCAGCAGCGGCAGCTTCATTCGCACCTGCACGGCGCTCTCAATGCGGGGGCGGCACCCGCCGAGGTTGACGGCGTGCTCGACGCGCTTGGCGATTTGATTTCGCGGGCGGATCTGGGTCGCTACCGGCAGTTGTTGCAGAAAGTTGCGACGGCGCCGTGAGGGTATCGCTTCAGTGGCGGCTCGAGGCTGAAGGCGACCTGTCGAGACTTATCTGCGATCTGGGAGGACCCCAAATACCGAAGCAGGGAGCTGCAGCCTTTGCAGCGTCCAAGCTAGGAGCTTTCATACCAGGGTTTGGGCTCGCGGAGTCGGGGATCGCGTGCTTTTGTCGACAACTGGAGGAAGTCCGCTAATCCTTACTTCGAGAGCTCCATATGCCGACGGAAAAGCTCCCAGCGTCGCTGCTGCGAAGCTTAGAGGTCCCTGCTTCCGTTCTGTTGATGCCGGATCGGGAGAAAGTCCCAAAGTGTCGCCTTCAGACTCGAATTCGCGTCGCGCGAGGCAGTAAGTGTTCATCGACCGCGCAGTAATCAGAGTGGAAGGGGGAACCGGAGGCTCGGGCTGCACCTCCTTCCGTAGAGAGTGGCGCACCCCGATGGGCGGCCCCGATGGCGGAGATGGGGGTCGTGGCGGCAGCGTGATCGTCCGCGGCGATTCCAACCTGGCGACGCTCCTCGATTACACCTACCGCGACAACTGGGTGGCCGAGCGTGGCGAGCACGGGATGGGCGCCAACAAGAGTGGTCGCGGGGGCGGGGACATCATCATGCCCGTGCCGCCCGGTACGATTCTCCGCGACGCGGAGACCGGCGAGATCTTCGCCGAGATCCTGGAAGATGGGCAGGAGATGGTGATCGCGCAGGGCGGACGTGGCGGGAAGGGGAACGCATTCTTTGCGACCCCAACCCACCAGTCACCGCGTGAGTGGCAGCCGGGCGAAGAGGGGGTGATTCGGAAGATCGAGATGGAGCTGAAGCTGATCGCCGACGTCGGCCTGGTCGGACAGCCGAACGCCGGGAAGTCCACTCTCCTTTCAGTCATCTCTGCGGCCCGTCCCAAGATCGCCGACTACCCTTTCACGACCCTCCAGCCCAACCTCGGCGTCGTACAGCTGTCGGATCATCGGACCTTCGTGGTCGCCGACATCCCGGGAATCATCGAAGGCGCGCACGAAGGGAAGGGACTGGGTCTGCAGTTCCTCAGGCACATCGAGCGGACCCGGATGCTGGCGTTCCTGATCCCGATCGACGCCATGGATTGGCAGGCCGAGTACCACCAGCTGAGGCACGAGATCGCCGAATATTCGCCGGAGCTGGCGGCCAAGCCGCACTGCGTCGTGTTCACAAAGATGGACCTCCTCGGAGAGGAGTATGCGCCCCCCATCGAGGCGCCGGGAGCGTTCGGACTTTTCGCCGTAAGCGCACCGGCGCGAGAAGGATTGGAGGGGCTCACCGCGGCGTGGTGGACGGAGCTCTTGCGCCTGAAGCAAAGTGTCAGGCCGGAAGACGTAACAGTAAGTCTTCCGTAGAGTTGGGTGTCGACACATCAAGCAGCGTCGGCTGGCGCGGACACTCGCGTGGTGTTCCCCAATTCAACCATTGTCGAATACCATCTCCAGCGCTGGAAGAGAAGTTCTGAGGAGTATCCTGCCGAGCTGCTCGACCTCACATCTCCACCCGACCCGGTGTACGCGATCGGCAGGGTCTCCGCGCTCACCAAGCCCCGCGTCTCGATCGTAGGAACGCGTAACTCGACAGCCTACGGTGAGCGAACGGCGAGGAGTCTGACCCGAGCGCTGGTCCGGGCCGGCGTTTCTGTGATTAGCGGCATGGCGAGGGGCATCGATGCCGCCGCCCATCGGACCGCGATCGAGGAAGGAGGGAATACGGTCGCGGTGCTCGGCACCGGGATCGATGTCGCGTATCCGGTCGGCCATCGGCAGCTCCATCGGTCCATCGCCGAGTTCGGGCTGGTCCTGTCTGAAAATCCGCCGGGTGCGACCGCTCACGCGGGAGCCTTTCCGAAGCGAAACCGGATCATTGCCGCCCTGGCGCCTGTAACCATCGTCGTCGAAGCCGGGTTCAAGAGCGGCGCCCTCAACACGGCGAGTCAGGCCTTGGAGCTGGGTCGCATCGTAGCGGCGGTCCCGGGCCCCATCGATTCCCAACAGAGCCATGGATCGAACCAGCTCCTCCGCGACGGAGCCGTGGTGATAGCCTCGGTCGATGACGCTCTCGCTTTGCTTGGAGTCTCGGCTCCGAAGGACCGGCACATTCCCAACCTTCCCGAACCCGAGCAACGGATCTGGGATGCGCTCGAAAAAGGCTTCGTCGAGCTCGACGCCCTCGCCGGCAAATCCGGCCTCACGACCCCCGAGTGCCTGGCGGCGATCACATCGCTCGAGATAATGGGCCTGATCGACTGCTCACCCGCGGGCGAGGTCAGGAGAAGGTAGGCACGCTTCTGACATCTCGCGCCCATTCTGCCGCGGTTGACCTTCTGCCTCGACCTATATTCCGGGATGCTCCCAGGACACCTCTACGTCCACGTCCCTTTCTGCGCCCGCCGCTGCTCGTACTGCGACTTCTCGATCGCCGTTCGATCCCGTACGCCGGTCGACGAGTTCACAAACGCGCTCCGCGCCGAGCTCGCGCTTGGAGCGGTGGATGGCGCGACGCTCGACACAGTCTATCTCGGCGGGGGAACCCCATCTCGGCTGGGGGGCCTCGGGGTCGCAAATGTCGTATCCGCCATCCGTGAGCGCGCCCAAATCGCTTCTAACGCCGAAGTCACCATCGAGGCGAACCCGGATGACGTGAACGACACCGCGGTCGCTCAGTGGCTCGCCTCCGGAGTCAACCGCATCTCCCTGGGTGCGCAAAGCTTCGATGACGCAGTGCTGGAATGGATGCATAGAACTCACGACTCCTCGCAGATAAGCCGAGCGGTGAAGGCGATCCGAAAGGGTGGCATCGAGAACATCTCGCTCGATCTCATCTTTGCTCTGCCGGAGCAGCTGAACCGCAATTGGAAAATCGATCTCGAGAGCGCGCTCGAGCTCACCCCCTCGCACGTCTCGCTCTACGGTCTAACAGTCGAAGCCCACACCCCGATCGCGCGTTGGGCTGATCGGGGCGCGGTTGTCGAAGGATCCGAGACCCAATACGAGGAAGAATTTCTCCACGCCCACGAAGCGATGTCCGCGGCTGGCTTCGAGCACTACGAGGTTTCCAACTTCTCTCTGCCCGGCAAGGCGTCACGGCACAACTCGGTCTACTGGACCGGTGCACCCTACGCCGGAATCGGCCCATCCGCGCATTCCTTCGATGGCAAAGCGCGACGGTGGAACGTTGCGGCCTACGCCGAATGGGTGCGTCGACTCTTCAATTCAGAGCCGACGATTGGCGGAGAAGAAGTGCTTACCGATGAGAACCACGATTCCGAGAAAGTGTATCTAGGTTTGCGCACGCGGCTCGGTCTGGAGATCCAAGAGTCTGAGCTGCCGGTTGCCGAGCTTTGGCAAACGGCGGGATGGGCGGAGGTCCAGGAACATAGGCTCCGACTAACTCGGACCGGGTGGCTTCGCCTCGACAGTCTGGCGGCCGACTTAGCCGCTCGCAGGTCAAATCGGTCGACCGCGGCCTTAGGCGCAACTCCTAGTCACTGCTATATTTGAGTATGTCACTCCCTGGTCTGAGCGAACGTGAGCGGCGCGTTCTCGAAGCCGTCATTCAGACATACGTCGAAACGGCTCAGCCCGCCGGGTCTCGCAGCCTCGCGCACAAATTCGGGCTAAACGTCTCGCCAGCGACCATCCGTAACACGATGAGCGACCTGGAGGAGAAGGGGTACCTGTTTCACCCTCACGCCTCCGCCGGCCGCGTACCTACCGACGTCGCCTATCGCCTTTACGTCGACTCGCTAATTCCGCTCCGAGCGCCTGACGCGCTCGAGCGGGAACGCCTGACTGCCCAGATCAGCACCGGCGGCTCCGCGGTCGAGGCGATTTTGCGCCGCGCCGCTCAGAGTCTCGGCGTGATCACCCAGGAGCTGGGGATTGCTCTTGGTCCGCGGCTCGACAATGCGATCCTCGAGCACGTCGAGCTCATTCGGCTGTCATCAGAGCGTCTTCTCGTCGCGCTCACGCTTTCCGCGGGCGCCGTACGCACGATCTTCGTCGACGTTCAAGGTGAGATCGCCGATGCCGCGATATCCGAAGTCACCCACGTCCTGAACGAACGACTCGCCGGACTGACTCTGCGGCAGATTCGCTCATCGTTGGGTGATCGTTTGCGCGACATCGGTCCGACTCGTGAAGCATCGCATCTCCTCAACGTCTTCGTCGAAGAGGGTGATCAGCTGTTCGATAGCGCATTGGAGCCAAGCGACGACACCGTTTTGCTGGGACAGGCATCGGTTCTCGCCGAACAGCCCGAGTTCGCCAGCATCGACAACATGCGAAAGCTGGTCGCCCTGACCGAGACTCGGGAGAAACTCGGCGAGCTGCTTCGTCGTCGTAGCGAGACGGGCGGCGTTTCGATCACGATCGGAAACGAGCACAACGATCCGAGGCTGGCCAGCTTTACCGTTGTCACCGCTTCGTATCACGCCGGCCCGCTGACTGGTGTCATCGGCGTCATCGGTCCGACGAGGATGCCGTACGACAAGGTCATCTCGCTGGTGACCCACACGTCCGAGCTGCTTACGGATTTATTGAAGGAGAATACAAGGAATCATGGCTGATTTTTATCAAACGCTCGGCGTACAGCGTGGCGCGAGCGAGGAAGAAATAAAGAAGGCGTATCGCAAGCAGGCGATGACGTACCATCCCGATCGCAACAACGGCGCGAAAGAAGCCGAAGAGAAGTTCAAGGCGATCACCGAAGCGTACGACGTGTTGCGCGATCCGAACAAGCGCGCCGTTTACGATCGATACGGCGAGGCGGGATTGCGTGGCGGCGCCGGTGGATTCCACCACGTCGACCTGTCCGAGGCGCTCAACATCTTCATGCGCGACCTCGGTGGTCTGGGCGGATTCGGCGACCTGTTCGGTGGCGGTAGTCGTGGTTCTGGTCCTCGCACGGGATCGGACATCAAGATCGCGATGCCGTTGACGCTCGGCGAAGTTGCGACCGGAGTCGAAAAGACGGTGACGGTGCGATTGCTCGAGCCGTGCGACCGCTGCGATGGAAGGGGCGCCGAGCCTGGAACGTCGCCGATTACGTGCAGCACGTGCGCCGGGACCGGTGAAGTGCGCAGAGCGCAGCGCTCGTTTTTCGGTCAGGTAGTGAGTGTTGCTCCGTGCTCGGCATGCTCGGGCGAGGGGACGGTAATCGCCTCGCCGTGCAAGAAGTGCCGAGGTGAAGGGCGCATTCGGGGGGAGAAACAGGTCGTCGTGCGCATCCCCGCCGGCGTGGCGACTGGCCAGTACATGACAATGCGCGGAGTTGGCAATGTCGGACCACGAGGTGGCCCGTCTGGAGACATCCTGGTGGTGTTCGAGGTGGAGGAGGATCCACGCTTCGAGCGCGACGGTGAGGATCTCTATTGTGAAGTGCTGGTGACCTACCCTCAGCTCGCGCTCGGCGCGAACGTCGAAGTGCCAATGGTCAGCGGCACAGTGACACTGCAGGTGCCGGCCGGAACTCAAAGTGGGCAGGTGTTCAATCTTCGCGGGCGCGGCTTGCCCAGGATCAACGCGAGCTCGATGGGCGATCTGCACGTGAGGCTTCAGCAGTGGACGCCGGACGCTTTCTCTGAGGAAGAGTCGGAGCTGATCCGGCGCCTCGGAGAGATTCAAAAGGTTCCTGCGAACAGGCCCAAAGGGCTCTGGTCGAAACTCAAGGAATCGTTAGGCGCGTGAGCTGGATCTCGCTGCGCATTACTCCGGATTCCAACCGTGACGGAGTAATCGCGGCGCTGTTCGAGTGGGGCTCGCAGGGAGTGCAGGAAGACGGCGCCTCGGTCGTCACGCATTTCCCCGCTGGCGTGCGCATCGATGCAATTCGCGACGCAGTGATGACGGCGGATCCTCGGGCCGATATCGCCGTCGCGGCAGCGCCAGAGACCGATTATTCCCAGTCACGCGCGTCCGTGTCCGCGCACCGCGTTGGTGACCTCATGATCGCCCCGCCCTGGCTCGCCGGCGATCTCGATCCGCAAACGACCATAATCGTCGACCCGGCCATGGCTTTCGGCACCGGCGAGCATCCGACCACGCGCGGCGTGATGCGCTTGATGCAGGGCGTTGTTCGTCAGGGTGACGTCGTCGCGGATCTCGGAGCCGGCAGTGCGGTTCTTTCGATCGCCGCCGCAAAGCTCGGCGCGGGCCGAGTGACGGCGATCGAGATCGATCACGACTCGATCGGAAATGCAGAAGAAAATGTGCGAGTCAACGACGTCGGCAATCGAGTCGAGGTCATAGAGGGCGACGCTGAGACTCTGCTGCCTCTTCTCGCCCCCGTGCGTGTGGTGCTGGCGAATATCATCTCATCGGTTCTCATTCCCCTTCTTCCGACAATTCGGAGCTCTCTCGCTGCCCACGGCCAGGCGATTCTGTCGGGAATCCTTTGCGAAGAGCGCGACGCAATTCTCGGCGCACTCGACGCGGACGGATGGACCGTCCAACGCGAAGACAGGGAGGACGCCTGGTGGAGCGTGCAGATCGCGCCCCGGTAGCAACGTTCTTCGCCACCGAGGCGCTCGCTGTCGGTGGGACGACGAAACTGTCCGAGGATGCGGCCCACCACATCCGCGTCGCCAGAGTCGAAGTCGGCGAATGGGTTGCGTTGCGTGACGGAGCTGGTCGCGCGGCGCTCGGCACCCTCGTCAGGATCTCGAGGAGCTCGGCACTTGTCGATATCAGAGAAAGGAGTGAGTTCGCCCCACCCGCGCCGATTCATCTACTCGCTCCCGTCGCCGATCGTGAGCGAATGCTCTGGCTCGCCGAGAAGGTGACTGAGCTGGGTGTGGCGAGCTGGCGACCGGTCGTGTGGCGGCGATCGAAGAGCGTATCGCCGCGCGGCGAAGGCCCGACGTTTCAGGCGAAGGTGCGCGCGAGAATGACCTCTGCACTCATCCAGAGCGGCGGTGGCTGGCTGCCCGATCTGTTTCCCGAATCCACGATCGAGCACGCCATTGCAGCGGCACCGCTTGGGACGCGACTGGTCCTGGCAAAGGATGGAGAGCCGATCGCCGGCGTCCCGATGCGCGCGCCGATCACGATCGCGTTGGGCCCCGAAGGCGGCATGGAGCAATCCGAGCGCGATTCATTCATCGGCGCTTCGTTTCTACCTGTGAAGCTCGGCGAGAGCACGCTACGTTTTGAGACCGCGGGGGTCGCTGCCATCGCTATCGCCGTCGCATCGCTCGCACACTCGAGGGAGGCCAATGGCTGAGTCGTGCATCTTCTGCAAAATCGCGCGTGGAGAAATTCCGGCGAAGATGGTCGTGAATAACAAGGAGATCGCTGCGTTCCGCGATCTCAATCCCCAGGCGCCCGTTCACATCCTCATCATCCCGAAGAAACATATCAAGTCGCTCGATGATGTAACCGATTCCGAGCTACTCGGCCGAATGATGTCGATGGCGGCCGCGATTGCGAGGCAGGAAAAAATCGCGAAAACGGGATACCGGACGGTGATCAATACTGGGAACGACGGCGGGCAGAGCGTAGAACATCTGCACCTTCACCTGCTTGGCGGGCGCCAGATGACATGGCCGCCGGGCTAACCCACCGTCGACAAGCGTGGCGTGAGCCGCATTTGAAGCGTCAGGTACTCGTTGTCCAATCAGAGAACTGTGATCGGCCAACCGTATGTCTTATCGCCGCTTACAAGCTTGACCGCACTCTGAAATGCGGTACCTTTATAGGTCTGTCCTATATCCGGCGCTGATGCGCCACGAAGGGGGGAAGTAGAATTTGTCGGAAGTGATCATCCACGATGACGAGAACTTTGAGCGCGCGCTCAAGCGCTTCAAGAAGAAGTGCGAGAAGGCGGGCATCCTCTCGGATCTTCGCAAGCACCGTCATTACGAGAAGCCGAGCGAGCGCCGGAAGCGCAAGCTCAACACGGCCATGCGTAAAAACCGCCGCACCCGCCACGTTTAGGGAATGCCCGATCTACTCGCCCGCCTTCAGGGCGATCTCAATTCGGCCAGAAAATCCCAGGACAAGGCTGGTACGCTCCTGCTAGGCACCGTCCTCTCCGAAGTAAAGAACAAGAAGATCGAGCTGAGACGGGATCCTGTGGACGCTGATGTGATCGACGTCCTGCGCAAATCGATCAAGCGCAGACGCGAATCGGCGGAGATGTACACGAAGGGAAATCGGAATGACCTCGCCGACAAGGAAACGTCGGAAGCGGCCGCGCTCGAGAAATACCTCCCCGCACAGGTCAGCGATGAAGAACTGCGCGCCGCGGTGAAAGCGGCAATCGCCGGCGGCGCAACACAGATCGGTGCAGTGATGGGAAAGGTGCTTCCCCAATTCAAGGGTCGGGCCGAAGGCGGCACCATCAATGCCATCGCCCGAGAGGAGCTGAGCAAACAGGCGTGAAACTTCGCCGAAGCTCTGCGTTCTCTGCTTAGTACGGGTGAAGCTTCGCCGGTGGGCCGCCTTCGTGGAATTACAAAGCCCGAGCTCGCGATAACCTTCGCATGCTCGGGTTTTGCTTTCCGGATATTTGCTGGACCCTTCGAATGATCTCAATTCGCTGAGGATCGCCGTAGCCGCATGAATTCCCACGCGCTGAACGTCATCGAGTTCCTTCGTACTCTTGCGCTCATCGCCGAGCGGGCAACGTCGCCACTGGGAGCCGAACGCGTTGGTGAGCTGCGCCCGGTTACCGATCGTGAAGCGATAGAGCGTGAGCAGGCGCGCGTTGAGGCGGTACGTTCTCTCATTTCGGCGGAAGAGGCGTGGAGCCTGTACGGAGTCCCTGATGCGCGCGCCGCACTTACGCGCCTCAAAGTCGAACGAGCGTCCCTGACCGGCCCAGAGCTTCTGGTGTTGGCGAAGCTACAGCGCAGCTCGCGCCTGACGCGCGAGTCGCTTCGCGCAGAGCGCGCTTCGGCCATTGTAACCGCGGTTCTCACGGAACAGATCGAGCCGTTGGTGTCGAACAAACTTCGGGAGGACCTCATCTCCCACGCGATCGATGACGACGGCAATGTCAGCGACAATGCATCGCCTGCCCTCAGACGCATTCGTCGCGAGCTCAAGGGCGCGCAGGGTGAGCTGATCAAGCTGCTCGAGCGCGCGATGGCGAAGCTCGAAGCGCATCAGCGCGTCGCCGACATGTCGGTCACCGTCCGCAATGGCCGATTCGTGATTCCGGTGCGGCGAGAAGCGCAAAGTGCCGTGGGTGGGATAGTCCATGACGCTTCGCAGACCGGCGGCACCTTGTTCGTCGAGCCCCCGGCGGCAGTGGAGGCAGGCAACAGGATCCGAGAGATGCAAAGCGAAGAGATCGAAGAAGTCGACAGAATTCTGTTCGAGTTGACGGAGAAGCTACGCCCGCATCGACAGGACCTGATTCTGAGTCTAGAGGCGTTGATCGTTCTCGACTCCCTCGTCGCACGGGCGCGGTTCGCAATCGAATTTCGCTGCGCCCGGGCGGATCTCGCCGACCCGACCGAAGGTTTCGCGATCGTTCAAGGCCGCCACCCACTTCTGATAGCCCAGGGGATCGACGTTGTCCCGTTCGATCTCGAGATGTCCGCCCACGAGCGCACGCTGCTCATCTCGGGCCCGAACACCGGTGGAAAGACCGTGCTGCTCAAGGCGCTCGGACTTTTCTCGGCACTAGTCCAGTCGGGAATCCCCGCGCCCGTCGCTGCCGGGTCGAGGATCGCGATCTTCGACAACATCTACGCCGACGTCGGAGACGAGCAATCGATCCTCGCGAGTCTCTCGACCTTCAGCGCGCACCTCAGGAATCTCGTCGAAGTCCTCAGCTCGGCGACTGCATACTCGCTCGTCCTTGTCGACGAGCTCGGCTCGGGCACAGATCCGATCGAGGGCGCCGCCCTCGGCGCCGCGATCCTTGAAGCCCTCACGGCGCGCGGTACGCTCACTGTCGCGACGACACACCTCGGTGCGCTAAAGGAGCTGGCGACTGAGGTCGACCGAGTCGTGAATGCATCCCTCCAGTTCGATCCGGTTGCGCTCGCGCCCACGTATCGGCTCACCAAGGGAGTCCCCGGACGGTCTTATGGAATCAGCATTGCGCGTCGGCTGAATCTTCCAGCTGAGGT
Organism: Gemmatimonadota bacterium; assembly: GCA_030946665.1. The sequence continues at coordinate 7,033 of JALYYH010000064.1, read as the reverse complement.
GCTAGAGCGTGCGGAGCAACGGATACCCACCGACGAGCGTAGAGTAACGGCGCTCCTTGCGGAGCTCGAGGCACGTGAGAAGGCTCTGGGCGCCACCGAGCGGGAAGCCGGCGAGATCGCGCAGGACGCCCGAGAGCGGGCGCGAAGAGTCGCTGAGCGCGAGCTAAACGTCACCCGGCGTGAGAGGGACGCCGAGCGGGCGTCACGACAGGAGGCAAGGCGATATCTTCTCGAAGCGCGCGCTGACGTCGAGCGCACGATTCGCGAGCTCAAGGCGGCGTCGGAGGCCAGCGAGGAGGCGGCTCGGGACGCGAGGAAGCGGGTCGAGCAGCTGGCGAACGAACAAGGGCGAGAGCTCGATCGTCTCGATCGCTCTGCCGAGACTGCGCGCGCCACGACTGATCACACCGAGGTGATTGTCGGGGATTTCGTGGAGGTCGAAACGCTGGGAGGCAAAGTCGGTCGAGTGGTGGAGGTTCGCGATGGTGAAGCGGTCGTCGCGGTCGGAGTGATGAAGCTCGCGGTATCACGAAGATCGCTCCGGCGCTCGAGACCGGAGGCGACTGCACCCGAGGTGGCTGTAGCCGTGCGTGGCGATCTTCCGGACGTTCACGTCGCCAGTGAGATCGATGTGCGCGGGATGCGCGTCGGAGAGGTCGAGGGCATAGTCATGCACGCCGTCGACGCGGCGGTGCGCGCCGATCTCAAGACAATTCGCATCATCCACGGGAAGGGAACCGGTGCTTTGCGAGAGCGGGTGGCCGAGATGCTGAGCAAGGAATCGCGCGTAACGCACTTTCGGCTCGGCGCTTGGAACGAAGGCGGAGCGGGCGTTACTGTGGTGGAGCTGAAGTGATACCCGACGAGGTCGTCGAGCAGGTTCGCGATGCAGCCGACATCGTCCAGGTGATCAGCGAGTATGTGAACCTCAAGCGTGCTGGCACCGACTTCAGGGGCCCGTGTCCGTTCCACCAGGGTACTCACCGGAATTTTTCCGTCTCGCCAAGAAAGCGGATGTACTACTGCTTCGTCTGCCACGAGGGCGGCGACGTCTTCCGCTTCCTTCAGAAGCGACTCGGCGTCGAATGGCCGGCGGCTGTAAAAATGGTCGGCGAGAAATCGGGGATCGAAGTCCGCGAAGTCGAGACGCGCCGGGAAGGCCCGGATCCGCGCGAGCCCCACTGGGAAGTAAACGCGACCGCCGCCGCGTACTTCCAGAAGATGCTGTGGGACGATCCACTCGGCGAAACGGCGCGCGAGTATCTCACCCAGCGTGACATCTCGCGAGAGATAGCCGACCAGTTCGGAATCGGCTTTGCCCCGCGCGAGATCGGATTGCTCCGTAACTACATGAACACCCTCGGATTCGATGAGAAGCGGCTCGTTGAATCTGGTCTGCTGGTGCCTGGAGAAGATGGGAGTGAGCCCCGTCCGCGCTTTCGCGGCAGGCTGATGTTCCCGATCCTCGACCAAATGGGTCGCAACATCGGCTTCGGCGGGCGGCTGCTTGGCCCTGGTGAGCCGAAGTATCTCAACTCGGCTGAGTCGCCGGTGTTCACGAAGGGGAAAACTCTCTACGGACTGAACTGGGCGAAAAACGATGTGAGGCGCGAGGACCAGGTTCTGGTCGTTGAAGGTTACTTTGACGTCGTACGCCTGATGGCTGCCGGAGTGACCACAGTAGTCGGCGCGCTGGGCACGGCACTGACCGAGGCACAGGCGACGCTGCTCAAAAAGCTCACGAAGAACGTCTTTCTCCTTTACGACAGCGACAAGCCTGGCCTCAAGGCGACGTTTCGTTCGGGCGATGAGTTGTTGCGGCAGGGAGCATCTGTGCGCGTGGTCACGCTTCCGGAGGGCGAAGATCCCGATACTTTCGTCAAAGCGCACGGCGCAGGGACGCTGGGGGCGCGGCTCAGGGACGCCATCGATGTGTTCGAGCGCAAGATTCAGCTCCTCGAGCGGGCCGGCATGTTCGCCGAGCTCCACAAGAAGAGGCGCGCACTGGATCGCCTGCTTCCAACCGTTCGCGCGACCTCGGACGAAATCATGCGGGACCTTTACCTTACTCGGGCGAGCGAGGTGAGCGGAGTTGCTCGCGAAGTTCTGGTGCGGGAGCTCACTGGCAGAAGCGCTACATCAGCGGCAACTGTGTCCAAGAGCCCCGCGCCGCGGATATCTCCGGTCGCGCGGGTGCGTCGTGGCGAGCGACGGGCACAGCACGGTGAGCGAGGCGCGTCGGCGGAACGCGAGCTGGTGAGAGCGATGCTCTCGGTTCGCAGCAGAGCCGAACAGATCGCTGAAAAGCTCGGTGAGGAGAGCTTCCGCGACCCGCAGTATCGCGCGATCTATCACGCGCTGATCGCGGCCGGGCCGGATGCCACTCTGGAAGAGCTGTCGGCAAATCTGGACGAGGAAGGAATCGGGCTGGTGGAGGACATCATCGCGGAAGGCGCAATCCAGATGGACGTGGAGCGCACGATCAGCGACAGCCTCGCCACCCTTCGCGCGCGTGAGCTCGATCATCGCGCTGAGGAGCTGGATCGAATCATCCCGCTCGCGGACGGGACGCAGAAGGACAAGTTGATCGCGGAGAAGGCGGCGATCAGGGACGAGCTCAATGCGACAGGAAGGAAGCTCTACAAGAAGTTCAGGCGAACGGGAGCACGATGACCAACTGGAGATCAAATGCAACAGGAAGTTGAAGCGCTCCTGGCGCTGCAACAGGACGATCTGAAGATTCGCGAGATCGAGAGGCAGATGCGCGCGCTCGATCCTCAGCTCGCTGAGCTGGACAGGCGGCGCGATCACGCCGCTGCCGCACTCACCCGCGCGCAAACGTTGGTACAGGCGGAGGAAAAGAAACAGCGAGAGCTCCAGGCCAGATTGTCGCAGCACAAGACAATGCAGGAGCGGAATCTTCACCAGCTGGAAGATGTGAAGCGAATGCGCGAAGCCACCGCCGCGACCGCGCAAGTGGAATCGACGCGCAGGCTGATGGCGGAGGACGAGAGCGAGCTGGCGATCCTCGGGCGACGTCTCACGGAGATGAACACGGCAGTAGCGAATGCGAAGCAGGCGCTCGCGGCCGTCGAGCAGGAGCAGCAGGAAACGCGGCCCGAGATCGAGTCGAAGAGATCAGCACTAAAGGCGCAGCTCGATGATGCCACACAGGATCGAAACGGAAGGGCAGGCTCCGTCTCGCGACCCATGCTTGGCAAGTACGACCGCATCCGGGGGAAACGTGATCAGGCGCTCTATGCATTGCGCGGGGGTTCGTGCGGACATTGCGACACCGCTGTCCCCATGCAACGGAGAAACGTCATGACCGGAACCGGCCAAATCGAAGTCTGCGAAGCGTGCGGCGTCCTTCTCTACGCGGCGGACGGCGCTTGATTCGGTAGTGACGACGCTCACTTCAGCCCATCCGACGCGTCCGGCGCGCTGGATTCTCCCAAAGACGCCCGACGAGGAAGCAGTCAGGGATTTGGAAGCCGCGCTGTCTCTGCCTGAGGTGGTCTGCCGCCTGCTCCTCATTCGCGGATACGTGAGCGCCGAGGATGCCAAGCTGTTCCTGCGTCCGAAGCTCGATCGGTTGCACGATCCGCTGCAATTCCTGTCGATGGACAAAGCCGTCGGTCGCCTCGCGCGCGCTGTGCGCAGCGAGGAGCTGGTGTTCATACACGGCGATTACGACGTCGACGGCATCTCCTCGACTACGCTCCTCACGCGGGCGATTCGCGGGTTGGGAGGGAAGGCAAAGCCTTTCATCCCGCGGCGCATCGAAGACGGATACGACCTGAGTGACGCCGGTGTCGACGCGGCGTTCGAGGCGGGGGCGAAAGTCGTCGTAACCTGCGACTGCGGAACGAGTGCCGTCTCACCGGTCGCCCGCCTCTGCAAGGCCGGGATCGACGTGATCGTGACCGACCATCACCTGCCTGGCGGTGAGCTTCCGGACTGCCTTGCAGTTCTGAATCCGAAGCGAAGCGGCTGCGGATATCCTGACAAGGATCTCGCCGCCGTCGGAGTCGCGTTCAAGCTCGCGCTGGCGCTCGCGCGCGCTCTCGGCAAGAACGAGAACTTCATCTGGGGCATGCTCGATCTCGTCGCGCTCGCGACGGTCGCCGACGTCGCGCCGTTGCGGGGAGAGAATCGCGTCTTCGTGCGTTACGGCCTGAAGATGTTGTCGGAGACGCAGAACATCGGAATGCGCGCCTTGATCAGAGCGGCGGGTCTCTCCGGAAAGGCGCTGACGGCGGGTCGAATCGGTTTCATTCTGGCGCCGCGACTCAATGCCGCCGGCAGACTCGGACACGCCATTCGCGGGGTAGAGCTGCTGCTGAGTGAAGACGAGCACGAAGCGAACACCATCGCGCGGGAGCTGGAGGAGCTGAACGTCAAGCGCCAGGAGCTCGATCACGCAACGCTGGAGCAGGCCCGCGAGAGAGTCTTGCAGCTGGATCTGGACGACACCTTTGGCATCGTGCTCGCCGACGAGTCGTGGCATCCGGGGGTTATTGGCATTGTCGCGTCGCGCTTGGTGGAGGAGTTTGGACGGCCGACGGTCCTGATCGCGCTCTCCGGAGATCTGGGGAAGGGCTCGGGGCGATCGATCTCCAAATTCGATCTGCACGGCGCCCTTGGAAAGTCGAGCGATCTTCTGCTGCGCTACGGTGGGCACCGCGCCGCGGCGGGTGTCACAATCGCGCGTGACCGAGTGGGCGACTTCGCGGCGAGGTTCAACGAAACCGCAAAATCGCTTCTGACGCCCGAGGATCTCGTTCCCGAGATTCGAGTGGATCTCGAAGTCAGTATCGATGGAATGGACGAGCGGCTCGAATCGCTGTTCCGCCATTTCGAGCCGTTCGGCATTGGAAACCCATCGCCGGTGCTGCTCGCGCGAAACGTCACCCTCTCCGCTCCGCCGCGGCTGGTGGGAAAGGATGGCCTCAAAGTCGTTCTCGATACAGGAACCGGGTCACTGGATGCGGTGGGTTGGGGATTCGCGCATCGGGCCACGGAGTTTCAGGCGGGCAGCAAGGTCGACGTCGCCTTCCGCCTGGAGCGCGACGAATACAGGGGCGAGAGCTACCTCCAGGCGCGAATCGCCGACATCCGGCCGACGTGAGGATAGTCGCCGGCAAGTGGCGCGGTCGGCGGATCAGCGCGCCAAAGGGCACGGCGGTTCGGCCGACACTGGATCGCGTCCGGGAGGCGTGGATGAGCATTCTTCAACTGGATCTGCCGGGCGCCCGCGTGCTCGATCTCTACTCGGGTTCCGGCGCGCTGGGTCTCGAAGCGTTGTCACGCGGTGCTGACTCGGCGGAGTTCGTCGAGAAAGATCCCAAAAGCCTTCGCGCGCTCGAAGCGAACATCACCGCGTTGGGTGCCAGCGATCTCGTCTCCGTTCACAAGCAATCTGCCCTATCTTTCGCCGGCGGTCTCGGAGCGCTCGATTACGATGTGGCGTTCGCCGATCCACCTTATGCCAGCGGCGATGCACAGCGTCTCGCCACGCGGTGGATCGAGCGTCCGTTCAGCAGCGTTCTCAGTATCGAGCACTCCGCGAAGGACGCGATGCCAGAGGGCGGAGTGACACGGAAGTATGGCTCGACGGCAATCACCTTCTACCGCAAAGAGGACTGACGTGGTAACCACGGCCGTGTACGCTGGAAGCTTCGACCCGATCACCAGGGGACACGAGGATTTGATCCGGAGAAGCTGCGAGTTCGTGGATCATCTCATCGTCGCGGTCGCCGTGAACTCGTCCAAGAAAGCACTGTTCACTACCGACGAAAGGGTAGAGCTGATTCGTTTGGCCACCGCCGACCAGAAGTGCGTCGAGGTCACTCAGTTCGAGGGACTGCTGGTGCACTTCGCCAAGAGAGTCGGCGCCTCCCTCAACATTCGCGGGTTGCGCGCCGTCAGCGACTTCGAGTACGAGTTCCAGATGGCGCTGATGAACCGACACATGTCGGAGAGCTTCGAGACCGTCTTTATGGTGCCGTCGGTCGAGACGACGTACATCAGCTCGAGCGTCGTGCGTGAGGTCGCGCAGCACCACGGCAACCTCGCGGGACTGGTTCATCCAGCAGTCGCCAAGGCGCTCGCGAAGAAGTTTCACCACACCAAACCTGCTTCGCCTGGACGGAAGCCGGGGAAAGGCCCGGTTGAGCCCGGGTGACGTTCGCCGACCAAATCCGCAGACGGGCGGCATTGCTCCGCCGGAGGATCGTATTTCCTGAAAGCGGCGACGAGCGGATTCTTTCCGCCGCGGACGAAATCTCCCTCACCGGCATGGGAATCCCGATGCTCGTGGTGGAGGGTGGCGACAGCCAGGGCCCCGGCAAATCCCGGCACGCACTGGTTTCCTCGGGCAGCGTTTCGACGCTCGAGTTCGCCCACCAAATGGTGGCGAACGGTGAAGCGGATGTGTGCGTGGCTGGTGCCGTATACACCACCGCGGAAGTCTTGCGCAGCGCGATCCGAAATGTCGGACTGGCCCCCGGAGTACGCACAGCGTCGAGCGCTTTCTATATGGTCGTGTCGCCGGGAAACGGAGACGAAGTCCTGACGTTCACCGATTGTGCGGTCGTTCCGTACCCCACCGCCGAGAACCTCGCGGACATCGCGATCGCGGCCGCCGCGGACCGTTGGCGAATCGTTGGCGACGAGCCGCGAGTCGCTCTGCTTTCCTTCAGCACTCACGGGAGCGCAAAGGGTAAGAGCGTCGAGCGGGTGCTCGAAGCGCTGGCGATAATCCGGTCACGGCAGCCCGATCTCCTGGTGGACGGAGAATTGCAAGGTGATGCGGCGCTGGCTCCCCAGGTTGCCGCCCGGAAATCACCCTCCAGTCCGCTTGCTGGACGAGCCAACGTATTAGTTTTTCCGACGCTGGACGCTGGTAACATCGCCTACAAGCTGGTGCAGCGCGTTGGCGGTGCGCGGGCGTTGGGACCGATTCTTCAAGGGTTCGCACATCCGGTCGCCGATCTCTCGCGCGGCGCCGAGCGGGAAGACATTATTAACG
>JALYYH010000031.1 GCA_030946665.1 Gemmatimonadota bacterium | reverse complement strand
GAAAGACTTGTCCAGAAGTGGGCTGTCCACTGGCCAGCGGCTGGAGACCTCAATCGGTGGAATACGCACGTAGACGCTGTGGTCGATCTTGTCTCGGACCGGGGTTCGAATCCCCGCGCCTCCACTTAAATCTGTTCCCGTACCGTTCGCCGGCGCCCTAACAAGCCCGGCGTTCGTGTTTTCAGAGGGTTAAGCTGTTCGTCGCCGTTCTGGACCATTCGCGGGAATTCGGCTTCTTGTCTTCGCGCTCCTTGGCTTGGTGCTCAGCCTCAATCACTGCGCGGTGGGCCCCGTGGGCATCGATGCCCGTAAAATCGTCCATGACCGGCAATATACCGAAGCAGGGGCTGATCGCCGGTCACATTGTCTCGGTGTGATATGAAACCGACATCGAGGTGATATGAAATCGACATATCGTATTTGGTGTTTAGAGGCTACGCTCTGACCTCAACTATGTATTGCGAGGGTTACCATGAGATCCGCTCAGACTTTTCTAATATGCTCGGTCGCGTTAGCAGGCTGTACGCGGACCAATGCGGCGCTAATGGACAATTCCATTCACCTCGCGAGGACGTGCGCCGACGCAGTTAAGCTGTATACCGCTCCGGCGAACGTCGGTTCGGCCTACACGGAGGTCGCCTTGCTCAATTCGAGCGGGAGCGCCGGTTGGACGAGCGAAAGCGGGATGATGAAGTCCATGCGCAAGAAAGCGGCGGAGGTGGGAGCGACCGGTATTATCATGGGCAACATCGATGAGCCTGGCGCGGGTGCGAAGGTCGTCGGAGCGATTTTCGGAACTGGCACAGAGCGCAAGGGGAAATCGGTTGCCATCTTCGTCTCCGCGGACAGCACACGCGTAAGAACGATCTGTGCGGGACAATAACTCGTCGGCGCCTTGAGCCTTCGGTGTCTTCAGAAGTGGCATCAGATCAACTTTGGTCCCCGGAATACACCACCCTGAAGGAGGCACTATGCGGCGTTTGTTTCTCGCGCTGGCGATACTCGCCGGTATAGGATGCGGTGGAGATTCCACCGCTCCACAACCAACGATAAATGGCACTTATGACCTGAAAACGGTTAACGGGGCGAATTTGCCTTTCACAACTTTCCAGGACGCCACGTCCAAAGAAGAGGTCATGTCTGACTATCACCGCAAGCGGAGGATCGATGACCGAGCTCACGACCTTTCGGGAGACCGTGAATGGACAGGTGAGCACTCGGACAGGCGCCGATGCGGGTACTTACGTCCTGAATGGGAACGCCGTGTCGTTCGCGTTTAATTCCGGTTCGACCGGAACGGGAACGGTGTCGGGCAATACTATCACGATCGCCGAAGGGGGCGTGTCTTTGTTCTACGTTGGAAGATAGAAAAGGTCCTCATACATCCGCGCTTGGTCATTGAGAATACGCTGGGCGATTATCCGGTCCTTCACCACAATCCCATTGATATCGTCCCATTCGCGCTGGGCGGCTTCAGGAGTGAAACCGGCCGAGTGCAGTTGGCAGGGCTACGGTTCACCGTTGTTTTTCCGCGGACCTCCTCCTCCGTTATCCGTTCCTTTTTGAGCGCCCGCGGGATGAAGCTTCCGCGTGACAGAAGGAGTGTCGGCTCGCCATTGATGATGCGTTCCGCCCAGGGTAGCCTCGCATCGTGATCAGGGCAGTGAAGCCGACGATCGAGAGGATGACCGTTCGGTCGACATTGTACCAGCTCTCGAAAAAGAACGGCGGATGCGGGATCACTGAATGGGACACGGTGGATTCGATCGAACCTGGTGAGAAACGACGGGTATCTACGCAGGGATTGCGCCTCGCCGTGATATATTCATCCTCGATGAACAAGCTCGCATACTTGCTTCTGCTGCCGATTGTTGCGGCCACCAATCACCTCTCGATTCGACCCGTCCGATGGAAGGTTGTCGGGGGCGGCTCGCCGCTTCAGGTCACCCCCGGGCGCACCGTGCCGGTCACTCTCCAGGCCGACATCGCCAGGGGCTGGCACATCTACTCGCTCACTCAGAAGCCCGGCGGACCGATTCCGCTTTCTATCAAGCTGATTGATCCCGCCGACGTGATTGTGCGGGGCATTATCAAGGCGCCCCAGCCCGAGCGCGCCTTCGACAAGAACTTCGGTATCGAGACCGAGCTGTACTCCGGAAACCCGCGCTTCACGATTCCAGTTGGCGTTCCCGGGCGATCTCTGACGGGCTTTCGGAGGTTTCAGGTTGGCGTACGATACCAGGTCTGCAGCGAGACGCTGTGCCTCCCACCGCGAACCGAAAAGCTCACCATCGTTCTCCAAATCGAGGATCGAAGGTGAGCTCCGGATTTCTCTGGCTCGCCGCAACCACGGGACTTCTCTCGCTGCTCACACCGTGCGTCTTCCCGATGGTGCCGGTGACGATCGCCTATTTCTCCGCGCCGGATGGCGACGAATCACGCGCTCTGCGCCGGCCCCTCCTGTTTGGATTGGGGATCGTCGCAACGTTCACGGTGCTTGGCCTCGCCCTCGCCGCGATTTTCGGCGCCGCCGGGCTCAACAGATTTGCGTCGGATCCCTGGGTCAATCTCACCCTTGCCGCGCTCTTTCTGATTTTCGCGGCGAACCTCTTCGGCTGGGTTGCCACACCGGTGCCCTGGAACCTGGCGAATACCGCCGATCGAGCCGGGCGTGAAGCGACTCCCGGCAGCTCGCTTGGCGCGCTCATCATGGGCGCCACGTTCACGCTGACATCGGTGACGTGCACGGCGCCCTTCGTTGGCACGTTGCTGGTGCTCGCGTCGCGCGGATCGTGGATGACGCCGGTGGTCGGAATGCTCGTCTACTCGAGCGCATTCGCCCTCCCATTTGTGCTTCTTGCGCTCGTGCCGCGTTGGGTTTCGAGACTTCCGCGCGCGGGCGCGTGGATGCAGACCCTCCGGATCCTGATTGGACTGCTGGAGGTCGGTGCGGCGATCAAGTTCGTCTCCAACGCCGACATGGTGCTCGGCTGGGGCGTCTTTACCCGTAATGTGGTTTTGCTCTCGTGGTCCGCGCTGGCGATTGCGGGGGCAATCTTTCTCGGCCGGAATCTTCGTCACCAACTTGAGCGACGTCGGTGGAACTTCGCCGAGCTGGCGCCGGTAGCCGTCGCGCTTCTTCTGTCTGGGTGGCTGGCATCCGGAGTCAATGGACGAGCGCTTCCACAGATCGAGGCCTTCCTTCCACCGGCGACTCGTGCACCATCGATCGCTTCCGGCGCTGGGGAATCATCCACCTGGATGCTCAACGACTACCCGGCCGCGTTGAACCTCGCCCGCTCGACTGGCAAGCTGGTCTTCGTTGATTTCACTGGCTACACCTGCACCAACTGCCGGTGGATGGAAGCCAACATCTTCAGCCGTCCTGACGTCGGCGCTGAGCTGGGGCAGTTCGTTCTCTCGCGACTCTACACTGACGGCGATGGCGAGGTGTACGAGCGCCAGCAGGCGTTTCAGGAAAAAACGTTCGGAACCGTTGCGCTTCCGCTATATGCGGTGGTAGCGCCCGATGGAAAGGTGCGCGCGACGTTCGGTGGACTATCGCGCAATCCAGCGGATTTCATTGCATTTCTGAGACGAGCGCAGCTGGAAGCATCGTCGGCGAAACTTTTGAAGCGCGCCCGCGAGCGGCTGGTGGTCAGCCGCTAGGATTTCTTTGGGGGCGGAACCACTCCCGCCTTGGTCGCCTTCTCCAGCACGTCTTCCGCGGTCGCCAGAGGGCCTTCCTTGAGCCGCTCCTCCTCGATTTTCTCGGCGATTTTCTCGATCTCCCTGTCCTTCTTTCCTTTCCTGAAAATGAACTCGGGAGCGAGAGCGACTCCGAGGATGGTCAGCGGAATGATCTGGAGAGTCTGAATCAGGAGCGACACCGCGATAGCGTCGTCGCGGGAAACGCCGAACTGGCCGGCCATTAGCGCATAGACGAACTGGAAAAATCCGACGTTCCCCGGCGTGGCGCGGATGATCAACCCGACGTTGATGCCGAGCAGGCAGGCAAGACTTCCCGCGAGGGGAATCGAGACATGCGCTGCGGCGGCGGCCAGTTGGAAGGTCCACAACTGACAAGCCCATGCCCCGAGCGACAGGAGCATGGCACCCAGAAAGCGAGGTCCCGTGGCAAGGCGTCCAGCCGTGTGTCCGAAACTCACGAAGTAGGCGGTGACTTTTCCCCGCAGAGTTCGCGGCTTGGTACGGCGCTCGGGCACGTGCTCCGGTCTGATGTGCCTCGTCGCGTAGACAAAAAATGCCAGCAACGCTATTAAGACGACCAACAGAATCTCAGCTGGCACCTTCCATCGCTCGAACTGAGGCGGAAGCTGGAAGACGATGACGCCAAAGACGAGCAGCATGATGAAGCCGATTGGATCGAACAATCTTTCCAACGCCATCGACGCCAGAACCGTGGAGCTCGGGACTCCGCTCACGCGGGATACGAATACCACACGAGCGGCGTCGCCGCCGCTGGCGACCAGCACATTGTTGAGACCGGCCCCGGCTATCGTCGCGCGCACAGCCAGCGGCAAGGACTCGATTCCAATGGGGCGGAGGAAGAGCCACCAACGCACGCCTTTAATCAGCACGGAGAGGACGTTCACGCCGATCGCGGCCGCGAGGAGTGGGAGCGAGGCGTGCCGCATCGAGTTCCAGGCGGCGTGCCAATCGATTGTGCGGGCAAAGAGGATGAGGAAGACGAGAATCGCGGCGGAAATCGCCCAGCGTATCGCCTTCTTCAGCTTGGGGCTCATTCAGTCGGCAGAGTCGCGAACTCGTAGCCCTGGCTTTTGAGCTGGTCGATGATATAGGGAAGTGCAGCAGCCGTCTGCGTTCGGTCCCCATCCGGATTGTATCCGTCACCGTCGTGCAGCAGCACGATGGAGCCTGGTGTAACGCCTTCGAGCGTGCGCCTCACGATTTCCTCGACGCCGGGACGATCGCTGTCATAGACGCCCAGCGACCAGCCGACGGTGCGCTCGCCGTAAGAGCTGGCAATCGAGCTCGTCCACGGACTGCGAAACCCGTGCGGCGCGCGGAAGTATCTCGGTGCCGGCGCGCCTGCGCGCTTGATGGCGCGAAGCCCCAGCCGGATATCGCGGCTCACGTAGAACGGACTCTTGAAGTGGAGCTTGCGGTGAAAATATCCGTGATTGCCGATTTGGTGCCCCTCGTGCGATATCCTTCGCACCAGCTCCGGCCACCGCTCGGCGTGGCTCCCCAGGATAAAGAAAGTCGCACGCACACCCTTCTGGCGTAGCGTGTCCAGGATCAGCGGAGTCGCGTATGGGTTCGGGCCATCATCGAACGTGAGCGCCACGACTTTCCGGTCACTCTCGATCTTCCCCAGCGCGCGGCCGAAGATCGGGCTGTTGCGATGGAAAGCGCCGTGTACGGCCCCTCCGATTACGGAAACCCCAAGCGCGGCGTACGCGATCATTCGTGGGTGTTCCGGCGCAGGACGGCGGTGTAGATGTCCAGCACGGCCTCGGTCACCTTGGCCCAGGAATACTGCTCCGCTTCCTGGCGGCCGCGCTTTCCGAGCCGCGCTCGAAGAGTCTCGTCGTCCAGAAGTCGTACGAGCGCATCGGCGAGATCATCCCTGTCTCCACAATGCACCATCAGCGCCTCTCGCTCGTGTTTCACGACGTCGCGGAAGCCGTAGATGTCAGAGCAGACCACCGGTGTCTCACACGCCATAGACTCGAGGAGCGTTATCCCGAAGGAGGCCTTGGTGGTGGGGCAGGCGTACATCGCGCTGTGAGCGTAGTAGCCGGGCCTTTCGCCTAGCACGGAGCCTACGAAGGTGATATCTGGGTCGCCGCCCGCGGCGCGGTAATAGTGCTTACGCAACGGCCCGTCACCGACCACGACAAGCTGAGCCTCGCGGTTTCTCCCTCGAACTTTTTGGAAAGATTCTATCAGGGTGGTGAGTCCGTTTCGCGGGTCGAATCTCCCGAGGAAGAGAATTACGGGAACGTCGGAGCGAAGAGCGGCGGGTCGGGGAGCGTGCGGGTTGAACACATCGGTATCGATGCCATTGGGTACGATCGTCCAGTTGGCCTCGAAGTAGCGATTGAGAGCGATCGTAGTCGAGTGCGATACCGCGATTGCGGCGTGAAGCTGGTCGAGGCGCCTCTGGAAATAGCGTTTCCCGATTGCGTAGCCGATCGATCGATCGAAATAAGTGTGAAACGTCCCGACGACGGGACAGTCGGCCTCTTCGATCGCCAGGACCGGCAGCACCGGACTGAGCGGCGAGTGGACGTGAATGATGTCGTACTGTCCAAGGCTGAACACGCGCTTCAGGTCCTTTCGCAGTTCCCATCCCCATGTAAATCGTGCCTGTGATCCATTGGCGTAAACCGGCTGGCTCTTGCCGATTCGAATGACGTGCGGCTCGTACCGCGCCCCGGGCATGTTGGACGTAATGATGTCGACCTGGTGCCCGTAGCGACGGGCCTCGCGCGCGAAGAAGTGCACGTGCTCGCAGATACCACCGAGATGCGGATAGTAGTACTCGGTGACGAGGGCAATTCTGAGCGGACGCGCGTGCTGCACGTTCGCCATCGGGAGCGATCCCGCGGGCATCAGCTCCAGACGGCGAGCGTGGCCGAGCCTACGCTTCAAGAGCGGCATGAGCTGCGGCTAAGCGCGCGATTGGTACTCTGAAAGGTGAGCATGACACATAGTCGAGACCCAGCGAATGACAGAAAGCAATGGAGCGCGGCTCGCCGCCGTGCTCCCCGCAAATCCCCAGCTTGATCTTTGGACGCGCGCGGCGTCCATCTTCAACAGCTATCCTTACGAGCCTTCCCACCCCTTCGGTGTCAAGAACCTGGAAAGGGTCATCTGCAAAAATACCCCGATCTATGTAAGAGGGAAGGAACCGGCCGGCATCGTCTCGGCTAAGCCCCATGGTAGTCTGGGTAAGATCATTTGTTCCAAATGAGAAAAATTCTGCCGTCTGGGCTATCTCGCCCGCGGTCAGGGCCGCGCGCGGAAGCTCGATCATCGTGCCGATCAAGTAGGAGATTTTCTCACCCATGCCGCCGAGAACGTGCTTGGCGACGCTTTCGATCACCGCGCGCTGGTGCTCGAACTCCCGCACGGTCGATACGAGTGGGATCATGATCTCGGGCTTCACCACTATACCGCGGCGCATGGCGCGAACGGCGGCCTCCAGGATCGCGCGGCCCTGCATCTCGGTGATCTCTGGATAGGTAATTCCGAGACGACATCCGCGATGCCCGAGCATCGGATTCGTCTCGCGCAGCGACTCAATGATGCGGTTCAAGGCGGCGCGCGGGATGTCCAGCGTGCGGGCGAGCAGCTTGCTCTCCTCGCCACCGTGCGGAAGGAATTCGTGGAGCGGGGGATCCAGCAGACGGATGGTCACCGGCAAGCCGTCCATCGCCTCGAATATTCCCTCGAAGTCCGCCCGCTGCATTGGCAGCAGCTTGTTCAACGCTCGCCTGCGTCCGCCTTCCTCGCGCGCGACGATCATCTCGCGCATCGCGGTGATCCTATCTCCCTCGAAGAACATGTGCTCGGTTCGACATAGTCCGATGCCTTCCGCGCCGAAGCTGCGCGCGATGCGGGCGTCGCGGGGAGTGTCGGCATTGGCGCGCACGCGAAGCGTTCGCACCTCGTCGGCCCAGCCCAGCAGCTCGGCGTACGATTGATAGAGTGGCGCCTGCGAAGCGGCGAGCGCGCCGCTCGTCACGCGGACCACTTCGCTCGGTATCGTTGACAGGTCGCCGGCGAACACACGGCCGGTCGCGCCGTCGAGCGTCAGCCAATCGCCTTCGGCGACCTCCGTCCCATCGACGCTGAAGCATCTCCGCTCGAGATCGACGTGAATGTCCTTGCAGCCGACGACGGCGCATTTGCCCATGCCGCGCGCAACAACGGCGGCGTGACTGGTCATGCCGCCGCGTGCGGTCAAGACAGCTCGCGCCGCGACGATACCGTGGAAATCCTCCGGCGTCGTCTCGTCGCGCACCAGGATAACATTCTCCCCCGCCAGGGATCGTTGTTCCGCCGTGTCCGGATCGAAAACCGCGACACCGCTCGCCGCTCCAGGGCTCGCCGGCAATCCGGTGCAGAGGGGAGTCGCCCTGATCGATGGATCGATGATTGGGTGCAGCAACTGGTCGAGATGCGCGGCCGGGACGCGCTTTACCGCTTCCACCTTATCGATCAGCCCTTCGGTCACCATGTCGCGAGCGATGCGCACAGCCGCGGCGGCGGTGCGCTTCCCGCTTCGTGTCTGCAGCAGATAGAGTTTTCCGCGCTCGACCGTGAACTCGAGGTCCTGCATGTCGTGGTAGTGGTTCTCGAGACGCTCCTGGGTGTCGATCAGTTCCTTGTAAGCTTCAGGGAGCTTCTGCGCCATATCATCGATGTCCAGCGGTGTCCTGGTCCCCGCTACGACGTCCTCGCCCTGCGCGTTGACGAGAAACTCGCCGTAGAACTTTTTCTCTCCGGTCGACGGATTGCGCGTAAAGGCGACACCCGTGCCCGAATCGTCTCCCAGGTTGCCGAACACCATCGCCACCACGCTCACCGCCGTCCCGAGGTCTTCGGAGATCCCGTGGACTCGACGATAGTCCTTGGCCTTCTTAAGCGTCCACGATGTCCAGACGGCCTCGATGGCTCCCCATAGCTGCACGACGGGATCGCGCGGGAAGTCAGAGCCGGTTCGGTTTCTAACGAGCGCCTTGTACTCCTCGACCAGGTTTCGGAGATCGTTCTCGTCGAGGTCGGCGTCAGACGCTGCTCCGGCGGTCATTCGCTTCGCCTTGAGGAGGTGCTCGAAATCATGAGCGGAAACGCCCAGGACCACGTCCGAGTACATTTGAATGAATCGCCGATACGAATCGTAGGCGAAACGCGCATTTACGCTCTGCTCGGCGAGGCCGTTCACCGCGCGGTCGTTGAGGCCGAGATTGAGGATTGTCTCCATCATTCCCGGCATTGAAACTGGCGCGCCCGATCTCACGGAGACGAGGAGCGGATTGCGCGGATCACCGAGCTTCTTACCGGTCGCCTCCTCGAGCCGCGCGACATTGCCTTCGACTTCGGCGCGCAGCTTGTCGGAATACTTGCCGGTCTTCAGGTATTCAATGCACTCGCTGCAGGCGATCGTGAAGCCCTGAGGAACAGGAACGCCGAGATTGGTCATCTCGGCGAGGTTCGCGCCCTTGCCTCCGAGGACATTCGTCATGTCCCGCGTCCCCTCGGCGATCCCTTTGCCGAAGAAAAAAACGGATTGGGCCATCGGCGTCAGCAGCCACAGCCGAAACGGAGCTTTTCCGGATCGGCGGGAGGTGGGGTTGGGTAGTCGCCAGAGAAGCAGGCGTGGCAGAATCCCTCCGGCCCTCCGGGAACGGATTCGAGCATCCCGTCAAGCGATAGATAGCCGAGAGTATCGGCGCCAACTTCGTGCGTGATTTGGTCGATGGTCATATTGGCCGCGATCAGCTCCTCGCGAGTGGGCGTATCGATTCCGTAGTAGCACGGTCCGGTGACCGGCGACGAGCTGACTCGTAGATGCACCTCTCGCGCCCCGGCGGCGCGGACCATGCTCACGAGGCCGCGGGTAGTCGTCCCGCGCACGATCGAGTCGTCAACCATCACCACGCTCTTCCCACGCAAGACCTCGCGCACGGCATTGTATTTCACCTTCACCTTCGCATCGCGGCCGGCCTGGGTCGGCTGAAGGAAGGTACGCCCCACGTAGTGGTTTCGAATCAGCGCCAGCTCGAGCGGAAGTCCGGATTCTTCAGCGAAGCCGAGCGCCGCGGAGTTCGACGAGTCCGGTACGCTGAAGACCAGATCGGCCGTCGGGGCGGGGAAGTCGCGAGCGAGGCGTCGCCCGAGCGCGCGACGAGCGCGATCAACCGATCCGCCGAACACCTGACTGTCGGGTCGCGAAAAGTAGACGTACTCGAAAACGCATTTCCTCGACTCGAGCGGTGCGAGCGGGAAGATCGAGCGAACGCCCGCTCGGTCGACGGCAATGATTTCGCCGCGTTCCACCTCGCGCTCGATGGTAGCGCCGAGGAGATCGAGAGCGCAGCTCTCCGATGCGAACACGGTGGCCGTTCCGAGCTTGCCCATCACCAGTGGCCGCCACCCCCGCGGATCGCGTGCGGCGAGCAGCGTGTCGCCCATCGCGACGACGAGGCAGTATGCTCCTTCCACGCCCGTCAACGCGTCGGCGAGCCTCCGTTCGGGCGCCGCGGATGAGGAGCGAGCGAGACGATGGACGAGCACCTCTGAGTCCATCGTAGATGTGAAAATCGAGCCCCCATCCTCGAGCTCGCGTCGGAGCTCGGAAGCGTTGATCAGGTTCCCGTTGTGCGCGAGCCCAATATGTCCATCGCGAAATCTGGCGAGCACCGGCTGCGCATTTTCGATCGTCGAAGATCCGGCGGTGCTGTATCGCGTGTGACCGATGGCGATGTCGCCGGGCAGGCTCTGCACGTCCGGTACGCCCAGGCCTTCCGAAACCAGGCCCATCCTCTTGATCGCACGCGCGCCGCGCTCACCGTCGACCGCGATTATGCCGGACGATTCCTGGCCTCGATGCTGGAGTGAGTAGAGACCGAGGTGCGCCATCGCGGCGGCATTCTCGTGACCGTAGATACCGAAGATTCCGCACATGTCAGTGCGCTGCCACTGGAGCCAGCTCGTCGAGCGTCGTGTGCTCAGGCGTACGTGACATGATCGACGGAATGGTGTCGTGGTAGGCGCGACGAAGGCGCTCGACGGACGCCTTGAACGCCGAGTCCGCCAGTTTCACTGACAGAACGTCGGAATGGCGTCTCACGGTACCAATGCGAGCGCATGCGGCGCCAGCCTTTGCGGCAATCTCCAGCACTCGCTCGGGTGCCGCGCTCGAGACCACAATTCGCGCCTGCGTTTCCCCGAACAGAGCTCCTCGATTCGGAATGCTCCCATATGCCGACAGGTCGATGTCGGCGCCACTCTGGCAGTCGAGGTCTGCCACGCAACATTCGGCGAGAGCGATGGCCAATCCTCCGTCGCTGCTATCATGCG
The DNA here is from genome assembly GCA_030946665.1 of Gemmatimonadota bacterium. The sequence goes on along the minus strand of JALYYH010000031.1, from coordinate 9,348 downwards.
CTGAGCTGACAGCTCCGGCGCGTATGGCTTCCAGCAGCGCCTCGATGACCCCCCTTTCCTTGTCGAGATCGCAGGCTGGAGGCGCGCCGAGCACCTCACCATGAATGGTCGCAAGGTATTCACTTCCGCCGAGCTCTCCGCCCATCTCGCCGAGCAGGAGCACCGCGTCTCCGTCGTGCTGAAACGTTGCGCGCGTGACGTGAGAGAGATCGTCGATCAATCCCACCATTCCGATCACAGGTGTTGGATACACCGCGCCCGACGGACTCTCGTTGTAGAGGGACACGTTGCCACCAGTCACTGGCGTCCCCAGAGCGCGACACGCTTCGCCCATCCCCGCAACGGCTTCCCTCAGCTGATAAAAGACTTCAGGCCGCGTCGGATTGCCGAAATTGAGGCAGTTCGTAACCGCCATCGGACGGGCGCCAGTGCAGGCGACGTTCCGCGCGGCCTCCGCAACTGCGATCCGTCCTCCGACTCGCGGCTCGAGGTAGACGTAACGCCCGTTGCAGTCGGTCTTCACTGCGATGGCTTTGTTGGTTCCGCGAATCCGCAGAACAGCTGCATCACCACCGGGCCCTATCACGGTGTTGGTGCGCACCGTCGAATCATACTGCCGATATGCCCAGGACTTGCTGGCGATCGTCGGCGCCGAGAGCAGTCTCTCGAGTGTCCAGACGGGGTCCTTCTCCTCGGCTCGCTCGGCTATACTGAGGGGATCCGCTCCGCGCAGACCCCGGATCGCGTCGGATTCGCGCGCATCCGGCGTATAAGACGGGCAGTCCGTCACTAGCCTCGATCCCGGAAACTCGGCTACGATTCGCGTTCCTTCCGTTACGCGATATACCGGCTCGGCAATCACCTCTCCGATAACGGCGGCAGTCAGATCCCACTTGGTGAGTATCTTGGCCACGGCGTCCTCGTGGCCCCGCTTGGCCACCACCAGCATCCGTTCCTGTGACTCACTGAGGAGAATCTCGTACGGGCTCATTCCACTCTCGCGAGTCGGAACCTTGGTGACATCAATCGTCACACCGACATCTCCGCGCTCGGCCATCTCCGCTGACGACGATGCCAGGCCCGCTGCTCCCATATCCTGAATGGCGACGATGTGCCCGCTCTTGATCAGCTCGAGACTTGCCTCGAGCAGCAGCTTCTCAGTGAACGGATCCCCTACCTGGATGCGTGGGCGTTTCGCGTCACTTGCTTCGGAAAGGTCCTCTGAGGCGAACGACGCTCCATGGATTCCGTCCCGGCCGGTGCGCGCGCCCACCGCGATTATCGGATTCCCGATCCCCTCGGCCTTGGCGCGTATGAGGTCGTCTTCGTGGAGCAGGCCGACGCACATCGCGTTCACGAGAGGATTGTTCTCGTAAGCTCGATCGAAGACGATCTCGCCCGCTACCGTCGGAATTCCAACGCAGTTCCCATAGTCCCCAATTCCCTTGACCACGCCCGAGAAGAGGTAGCGCACGCGGGAGCTGTCGAGACTTCCAAATCGGAGCGAGTTGAGCATCGCAATCGGGCGAGCGCCCATCGTGAATACATCGCGAAGGATTCCGCCCACACCAGTTGCCGCACCCTGATACGGCTCGACGGCCGAAGGGTGATTGTGCGATTCGATCTTGAAGGCGACAGCGAGGCCGTCACCGATCGAGATCACGCCGGCGTTCTCTCCGGGTCCCTGAAGAACGTACGACGCCTCGGTCGGCAGCGTCTTCAAGACTGGTCGGGAGTGCTTGTAGGAACAGTGCTCACTCCAGAGCGCGCTGATGATGCCGAGCTCGGTGAAAGTCGGCGTGCGCCCGAGCATCGCGACGAGCCGGTCGTATTCCTGCCGGGTGAGGCCATGCTCAGCGACCAGGGCAGCGGTAATTGCGGGGTCGCCCGGACGGGGAGTCACGACCGACATGTCAGGCTGCCACGCGAGCGAGAAGCGATTCGAACAGTCGCACGCCGTCGGTCGAGCCAACGAGCGGGCTGCAGGCTCGCTCGGGGTGTGGCATCAAACCGAGCACGTTTCCCCCCTCGCTGATGATTCCCGCGATGTTGCGCTCGGAGCCGTTTGGATTGGCGTCCGCGCTGATATTTCCTCTGGCGTCCGCATACTTGAAGATAACACGGCCGTCGTTCTCCAGACCTTCGAGAACATCGCGTGAAGCAACGTAGCGGCCTTCACCGTGGGCGATGGGAATTCTCAGAACCTCTCCGGTCTCATAGAGATTGCTGAAGATCGTGCCGGAGCTCTCGACCCGAATTCGCACCTGGGCGGAGACGAACTGCAGATGTGAGTTCCGCATCAACGCACCAGGGAGCAATCCAGCTTCGCAAGCAATCTGGAATCCGTTGCAGATTCCGATCACGGGTCCGCCACTCCTCGCGTGTGCCACGACTTCCTGCATGATCGGACTGAACCGCGCGATCGCGCCGGCGCGCAGGTAATCACCGTAACTGAATCCTCCCGGAAGCACGAGGACGTCCGAGCCCCGGAGGTCGTGGTCCTTGTGCCAGAGGTACACTGCTTCCTCGCCAAGGATCTCCGTAACGGCGTGAAATGCATCGTAATCGCAGTTCGACCCTGGGAAGGTGACGATGCCGAATCTCATGCGTGCACCGCCGATTCGATCTCGAAATCCTCGGTGACGGGATTCGCGAGCAGCTTCTCGCACATTTCCGTGACGGCCTCTTCCGCGGCGACGGCATCGTAGGCGTCCGCCTCGACGATGATGTACCTCCCGACGTGAACATTCCTCACCGAACTGAATCCGAGCGTATTGAGCGCATCGCTCACTGCCTTGCCCTGCGGATCGAGCAATCCTTTTCGCGGCGTGATGTGAACGGCGATGCGAAACTTCGCCATCAGGGTTGTCCTCCAGCCGGACCGGGCGGTGGAATGTTGGTTGGCCCACCACGCGGTGGCTCATCGTGGCCGGGCGGGCGACGTCGTCTTCTCCGCCGATGCGGACGCTGCCGCGCGGCTTCACTGCCCGCACCAACGACGCCGGCGGCGGTGAGAAGAATTGGCTCGTCGTCGTCGTCGGATATCACGGGGGAGTCGCCCACCGGGCGCCTGTCGAGCAGGCCGAAGATCACTGTCTTCGCGAGCCCATAGAGCACGTAACAGATGAGGGCAGGGAAGTAAAACTCTTTTCGGAGGAAGAGAACGCCGATGAACGTTGCGACGACGACGAGCGTTCCCAATATCTCACTGATCTTCTTGAACCCGATCGTTGGAATTGCGGGATAAGACACGTTGCTGATCATGAGGAACGCCAGCAGCATCATGAGACCGCGAAGACCCGTCGTCCAGTTGAGGTCGCCGAGCACGGTCTGGTTGTAAAGCGGTGTCTGACTGAACCAGTAGTAGGTCGCGAGCGTCATTCCGGCGGCGGGACTGGGAAGGCCGTGGAAATACTTCTTCGGGCGCCCCGCCTGCTCGACGTTGAATCGAGCGAGTCTTATGACCGCGCACGCGGTAAAGAGGAAGGCAAAGATCCAGTCCCAGCCGTTCCTGTTGAGCACGGCGAAGTACATGATCATAGCCGGCGCCAGCCCGAATGTGATCGCGTCCACCAGCGAATCCAGCTCTGAGCCGAAGCGTGACCCCGTTCCCGTTGCGCGCGCGACTCTGCCGTCGAGCGCATCGCATACTCCGCCGAACACGACGTAGAGCCCCGCCGTGTCGAACTCCCCGCGCGATGCCGCCACGATCGCGAACATCCCGAAGAAGAGGCTCGCCAGGGTGAACCCATTGGGCAGAATTATTACGCCGCGATTGCGTGGGCGCTCAGCCTCCGCCCTGGCGTGGTGCCGGCGAGCATGATCCGGCGGCAGCGTCAATGCGGTAGCTCCCCCATTACCGTGACTCCGGCGCTCGTGACGTCGCCGAGCTTCGCTCGTATCGTGGAGTTGACCGGCAGAAACAGGTCAACGCGGGAGCCGAAGCGGATAATTCCCATTCTCTCACCCTGCTTCACGCGCTCGCCCCGCTTGGCGTAGGTCACGATGCGGCGGGCGATGAGGCCAGCGATCTGCCGGACGAGTACTCGGTGCGCCGTACCGACGCGTGCCGTTCGATCAGAGTCCGGCGGAAGCGTCTCGAGTCCAACCGACATCTGCTCGTTCTCGAGACTCGACTTCTCGACCGCCGCGTTGAAGAACTTGCCCTTGTTGTAATGGATGTAGGTGACGACTCCGCCGACCGGATACCGGTTCACGTGCACGTTGAAGACGTTCATGAAGATCGAGAGTCGGATGGCGCGCCCTTTCATGAAGGTCGGCTCATCCACCTCGGTGATCATGATCAGCTTGCCGTCGGCAGGGGCGACGACGAGGGCCGGCCCGCGCTCACCGACTCGTTCCGGATCGCGGAAGAAGTAAGCGACCCAGAGAGCCAACAGCAGGAGGACAAACGCGGCCAGCCAAAATCCCCACGAGCGCCGCGTTACGGCGAAGCCAAACGCACCGGCCGCGATTACGGCGGCGATCGCAATGAATAGCAGACCCTCGCGCGCGAAGTTCAATGTGATTTTTCAGGGTTGAGCGAGTGGCCGGTGAGCCGACGATAAATGTCCAGGTACCGCTCGCTGGTAGCGTCGATCACTTCTTTCGGCAATCGCGGTGGTGGATAGTCGCCGTCCCACCTTCCTGCGCGCCTCTCCGCATCGAGGTAGTCACGAAGCGGCTGCTTGTCGAAGCTGGGCTGCCCACGTCCCGGCTCATATGAATCGGCCGGCCAGAATCGCGAACTGTCGGGCGTGAGCACCTCATCCACCAATATAACCTTTTTGCCCCCCTGCTCGCTCATCGCGCGACCGAACTCGAACTTGGTATCGGCGATGATTATTCCGCGCTGGGCGGCGATGGCGCGTCCCGCTTCGTAGATCTGGCGCGACAGCCGCTCCAGCTCTTGAGCCGGTTGCATACCGATCAACGACCGCATCCGGTCGACGGTGATGTTCTGGTCGTGGCCTTGCTCGGCCTTGGTCGCGGGGCTGAACAAAGGAGGTTCGAGTCGATCGGACTCGCGCAGCCCTTTCGCCAGTGCCTCGCCCGCCAGGGTGCCGCGATTGCGATACTCCTTCCACGCAGAGCCGGATAGATACCCGCGGACCACGCACTCGATCGGGAATACGGTCGAGCGACGGCACAACATCGCCCGGCCGGCCAGCTCTCGTTCGTGATCGCGCAGCTCTGGCACTTCGCGCACGATCTCAGATATGTCCGCGGACAACATGTGATGCGCGACCTTAGAGTCGAGCTGCCTCAGCCACCACGCTGTGATTTGCGTGAGAACCGTTCCCTTGTGCGGGATGGTCTCGCCCATCACGACGTCGAAGGCGCTGACCCGGTCTGTGGCAACCAACAGGACCCTTTCGTCATCCACGATGTAGACGTCGCGAACCTTGCCTTGTCGCAGCCGTGTGAGGGGCAGGGCACTCGTCTGCATCAGCATCAGACTCGAAGCTCCTCGGCCCGGTCGGACTTTCCCGTGTCGCCGGCGAAAAGTGGTGTGACTACGTCGCGCAAGAACTCGTCGACCTGCTCGGGCGCCCGGCCTACGAAACGCTTCGGATCGATGGCGCCCTCAAGGTCTTTTATCTTCACGCCGAATGACCTGTCGCGACCCAGCCGCTCCAGAAGATCGTTGCCTTCCGCGCCATTCTTGAGAGCTCGCGCAGACTCGATGCTGTGTTTTCTGATGGTTTCGTGCGCCACTTGCCTGTCGCCGCCCGCCCGCACGGCGCGAACGATCAGCTCTTCGGTGGCCATGAACGGCAGCTCCGTAGCAACACGACGCTCGATAACCGCCGGATGAACCTCCAGACCGATGGACACGTTCGCCATCAGCACCATGATCGCGTCGGTCGCGAGAAACATCTCCGGGATCACGAGCCGGCGATTGGCGCTGTCGTCGAGAGTCCTCTCGAAGTACTGAACAGCGTGGGTTTGATTCGCGTTGCCCTCGAGAGAGTTCACGAATCGCGCGAGCGATGCGATCCGCTCCGACCGCATCGGATTCCGTTTGTACGCCATCGCCGACGACCCGATCTGCTCGGGTTCGAAAGGCTCCTCCATTTCACCGAACGACTGCAGCATGCGAATGTCGCCGCTGAATTTGGCAGCGCTGGCAGCGAGTCCGGCGACGACCGATAGAACGAAAGCATCCAGCTTGCGCGAATAGGTCTGCCCCGTGACAGGGAGGGGCGCCGCGAAGCCCATCTTCTCGGTCACGAGGCGATCCAGAGCGCGCACCTTTTCATGGTCTCCTTCGAATATCTCGAGGAAGCTCGCCTGGGTGCCGGTCGTTCCCTTCACTCCACGGAAGGGAAGCGTCCTTCTTCGATAATCGATGTCTTCGATATCCAGCACCAGGTCCTGAATCCACAGTGTGGCTCTCTTTCCGACGGTGGTGAGCTGGGCGGGCTGGAGATGCGTGTACCCGAGCGTTGCCTGATCGCGCCACTGCTCGGCGAAAGCGGCAAGCGAGCGAATCACGCCGAGCGCGCGCTCGCGAAGCAGATCCAGTCCGCGACGCATCAGGATCAAATCGGCGTTGTCAGTGACGTAGGCGCTCGTCGCCCCTAGGTGGATGAACGGCTTTGCCCTCGGAGCGACATGTCCAAAGGCGTGGACGTGAGCCATCACATCGTGACGAAAGCGTTTCTCGTATTTCGCGACCGCATCGAAGTCGATGTTGTCGAGATTCGACCGCATCTCGTGGATCGCTTCCTTGGGAATCTCAACGCCGAGCGCGCGTTCTGCCTCGGCAAGCGCGAGCCATAGCCTTCGCCACAATCCGTAACGGGTTGCCGGTGACCACAGCGTCAGCATCGCCGCCGATGCGTAACGCTCGGCGAGCGGCGAGCTATACCGGTCGGTTGACACTACTGAAGGCTGAACTCGGTGGCATAGACTTGCCCGCCGCGCTCGAAGTACATCCGTATCCCACCTTGCCCGTACGTAGTGAGAAGGCGATTGACCGTTTGCGCGTCGGGAATGGGCGTGCGATTGATCTGCACGATGACGTCGCCTGCCTGAATGCCGATCTGCTGCTGGACCCTCTCGCTCACGCGATTGACCAGGGCGCCCTGCCTGCTCTGCACCTGGTGCTGCGCCCGAATGGCGGGAGTGAGGGAGATCAGCTCGATCTCGCGCAAAACGGTGACTCGGGGCGCATTCACGTCGGGCAGATCGACGACCTTGACGCTGAGGGGAATCTCCTTTCCAGCGCGCTTGACGACTATTGAATCGCTCTCCCCCACGCGCAGCTCGAGAAGCTCCGCGTACCAGTCGTAGGGGTTGTGGAGCACTCGGCTGCGCGACCGCGTGATGACGTCACCCGAACGAATGCCAGCGTGCGCGGCTGGCGAGCCCGGAACCACTGATGCGACGACGACGCCCACGTTGCCGGCGGTGGCCGGCGCGCGCGATAGCTCGGGCTGGATTCCAATCCACGGCCGTCTGACCACCCCGTGAGCGAGAAGATCCTCCGCGACTCGACGCGCCCGATTGATCGGAATCGCGAATCCGATTCCCACCGAGCCGCCGCTTGGCGAGAAGATCGAGCTGTTGACCCCGATCACTTCACCAGCCGCGTTCACGAGCGGCCCACCGGAGTTACCCGGATTGATCGATGCGTCGGTCTGGATCATGTCCACATAGACTCCGACTCCCTCGCTCGGAGTGGCGAGATTGCGACCCGTGCCACTCACGACGCCCGCGGTAACGCTCGGCTCGGAGTTGGCGAGGATGAAGCCATAAGGGTTTCCGATCGCGATTGCCCATTCGCCGATGAGGAGGTCGGTCGAGGAGCCGAGCGGCGCGACGGGGAGATTCTTCGCATCGATCTTGATGACGGCGAGGTCGTTCGTCTCGTCGCTGCCGATGAGCCGCGCCGGATAGGTCGTCCCGTCGCGCATCGCCACCTGAATGCGCGTCGCCCCGGCCACGACGTGGGCGTTCGTGACGATGGCGCCATCAGAGCGGACAATGAAGCCCGAGCCAAGTCCCGCCGCGGAGCGCTGGCCGGAGCGGCCACCAAAAAATTGCTCGAACACATCAGCGGGAACTCGCTCGACGACCTCGGTTTGCACCGTCACCACCGCCGGCGCAACGCGCGCGACGGCATCCGTGATCGCGGTTCGACGCGACGCGTTAACGGCGCTTGGTGCTGCCTGAGGCAGAGATGACTGTGCTACTGACGGTGAGCTCGATCCGCCCTGACACGCGGTGAAAACCAGCGCGCTGAACAAGCGCGCGATCCGAATCTTCATGTCACGCGAGATTTGGGGCGCTTGGCGAGGTCGCTCATGAACCGATCGATACCGCGGTCGCTCAAGGGATGAACCACCAGCGAATGCAGCGTATCGGGACTGAGGCAAACGATGTCGGCGCCAGCGGTCGCGCACTCCGCGAATTGAACCGCCGACTGTGGGGATGCCGCCATGACGTCACATTCCTCGCCACCCATCTCGAGCAGATTCTTGATCCCAGCGAGCGTTTGAGCAGCCGACTGACCATAAGCCTCCAGATCGCCGAGAGTGACTCTCACTGCGGAGGCTCCTGCCTTGGCGGCAATCATCGCCTGGGCGGCGTTGAACACGAAAGTCGCGCAGATCACGACACCCTCGGCGCTCAGCTTCGACATGGGAATGAGCGAATCCTCTACCAGAGGTATCTGCACCACGATGTGATCGGAGACCTTCGCGAGCTCCCGCGCCTCGGTGTAGATGTTCGCGGAGGTGACGGCTCCGACGGGGACGCAGACCGGGAAGGCGAACTCGCGGGATATCTCTTCCAGCCGCTCCTTCGCACTGGAATCGGGCGCATCAGCGCTGAAGGCGACATGAGAGAACGCGACGCCGTCAGCGAGCCCCGACGAGGCAGCGTTCCTGATCTCATCGAGGTTCACACTCTCGAGATAGATGTTCATCCGGTTCCCAGGTAAAGGTCTTTCGGATACTCCACCCGCTCCAGAAATAAAGCGTGTGGAGGCGCAGGCGGAGAGACTTGACTGTTGTCTTTCTGTTCGAGCAGATCCGCGATCACTTCCGGTTCACGCTTGTTTTCGCCGACCTCGAGCATGGTCCCGACAAGAAAACGAACCATGTGGTGGAGGAATCGATCTGCCTGGATGTCGAAGACGAGTCCGCCTTCGCGTTGGCGCCAGGCGGACTGGCTGACTCTGCAACGGTGCTCATCCCGTTCCGGGGCCGTTCCCTTGACCGCAAACGCGCGGAAGCAATGCTCGCCCTCGATCGCTCGAGCCGTTGCCTCGAGGCGACGGAAATCGATCTTTTTTTTCCAGACCAGCTCGTGCGTCCGGCGAAACGGAGAGGATGCGAG